>JAADYV010000521.1 GCA_010092855.1 Chloroflexota bacterium
ACGCTGCGCAAGGCGGCGTGGGGGCCGGTCCCGCGCGGCGAGGATGCCCACATCCTGCTGTGGTGGAGCACGGAGTCACCGCTGCTGGCCGATTACACCGTTTCGGTGCGCTTGCTGGATGCGGACGGTCTGCCGCTGTTTGCACCGGAGGGTGGGCTGCTGGCCCAGAATGACGAGGTCCCCGCGGAGGGCGAACGGCCCACCACCACCTGGCAGCCCGGCGAGATCATCTTCGACTTTCACCCCCTGGCCATCCCGGAGACACTCTCCCCCGGCACATACCAGGTCGGCGTGATGCTCTACGCCTGGACCCCCGAAACCGGGGCCGATCCGCTGCCGACTGCGGATGGGGCGGAATGGCTGGTGGCGGGTACGTTGGAGGTGGAGTAACCGCCGTGCCACCTGTTGCCACCCTTTTGCGTCGCCAACATTCGGCGGGCCGCCAGTATTGGACCGGCGCGGTGCTGGTGCTGCTGCTCAGTGCGGCCTTACGCCTGTGGGACCTGGGCCAGAGCGATCTGTGGACGGACGAAATCCTGACGGCGGGCCGCGTGCACGGGTCATTGGCGGACCTATACGAGTCCCTGCTGGACGTGGGCAACCAGGCTCCGCTGTATTACCTGCTGATGCGGCTCTTCCCGCGCGATGGAGATTTTCTGCTGCGGCTGCCGTCGGCGCTGCTGGGCGTGATCAACGTGGCGCTGCTGATGGGCGTGGTGCGCGGTGTGTATGGTGAGCGGGCGCTGGCCTTGCAGGCCGGGCTGCTGCTGGCCGTCAACCCGCTGCACATCCTGCTTTCGGCCCAGGCGCGCTATTATACGCTCCTGTTCGGGCTGGCGCTGCTGGGGTCGTACCTGTTCCTGCGACTGTTACGCGGCAAACGCTCGCGCAGCATATGGACGGCGTTTGTGCTTGTACACCTGCTGGCTTACCAGACGCACTACACCGCCCTCACGCTGGCCGCGGCGCAGGGGGCGCTGCTGGTATGGTTTTGGCTGCAATCCCGCTGGCGTATCCTCCCGCGCACGGATAACCTACGGGACACGTCGCTGATCCGGCCCTGGTTCAAGGCGCAGCTCGCCGCCGGGCTGCCGTTTGCAGTGTGGATCGTGGTTATTGTGTCGGGCTTCGAACCCAGCGGCTACCCCTACGAGGTGCAGCGGGTGACCGGGAGCGACCTGCCGGTGTCGCTGCTGAATCTGCTGACGGGCTGGCACGGCGACGTGTGGCGCTGGTTCCTGCTGCCGGGCTTGCTGACGGCGGGGATCGGGTTGGCACTGGGGCTGTACGCCGTAGTGCGGTGCTGGCAGCCGGAGGACGTGTACTGGTGTATCGTGGTGGGCGGGCCGGTGGTCGCCATGTTTGCGCTGAACTGGCTAAAGGGCGTGCAATACCGCGACCGTTATTTCCTGGTGGCGGCGTATGGCCTGGTGATCGTGTTCCTGGTGGGCTGGCGGCGTTTTCCGTCGATGGTGCGCTGGGGCGCGGTGGGGGTCGTAGCACTGACGGCGACCTATTTGATCGTCTATACGTACCATACCGGGGCGCAGCAACGCACCGACTGGACCGGTACAGCCGCGTTTGTGATGAAGCAAAGCCAGCCAGGGGATCGCGTGCTGTTCGAGCGCGAGATGACGCGGGATGCGTTTGCGCGGTATTTCGACGGCGACGAAGCCGTGTTGCGCGGGGCGCTGGTGCTGGTCGGCAATGAGGACCGGGTCGCGGCCTTCCGCGCGGACGCGGCGCGGTTGTGGGTGGTGTATCGCACGCGCAGCGAAGACCTGCATCGCCAGGGCTGGCTGGAAGACTCCGACCCGCTGCAAACCGGCTTGTCGCCGCTGTCGGATTGGCTGGTGGAAAACCAGGCGCGCATCACCAACACGTACACATTTGATGGCGTGACGATCTTCCTGCTGGCAGAATAAACCCAGAACCAGCAACGACCTGTTGATTTCCTGCGTTTGATCTGCAACCTTTCAATTCCCCTTTTGGCGCGGTTTGAGTATAGTTAAGGACGAAAAGGCCGCACACATATCTTAAGGAGATACCATGCCAAGCGCAGAAGAACTGAAGGACCAGGGCATCAAGTTATTTATGCAGCGTGATTATGAGCAGGCCGCCGAGACCTTCCGGCAGGCCGCCGCCGTGTACGAAGACGATGGCGTGGCCGACATGGTGGCCGAGATGCAGGTCAACCTGGGTCTGGCGCTGCACTCGCTGGGGCAGCACGACGAGGCACTGGAGCAGATGAACATGGCGCGCGCGGTGTTTGAGCAGATAGACGACCAGAGCCGTATCGCGCAGGTGTTGGGCAACATGGCGCGCGTGTATGCCAAGCAGGGCAACGCCGAACAAGCCATCACCAACTACCGCGAAGCCTCGGCCATCTTTTCCGAACTAGGCGACGAGGAGAACTACGGCCAGACGATCATGGCGGTGGCCGACCTTCAGTTCCGCCAGGGCAAGGTTATGCAGGCCGCCGCGACCTACGAGGTGGGGCTGGAGAGTGTGGGCGAGCTGAACGCACGCCAGAAGATCATGAAGCGGCTGCTGCGGCTGCGCAATCGCTTCACGGGCGGCGGGCTGCCGGAAAAAGGCGACGACGCTGAGAGCGCGGCGGACGCCTCTACCCCGGAAACCAGCGACGAGAATCGGTAACCGGTGACTGGTAGATCGTCGTTCGTCCAGCCTGCCCGGTTGTGCGGGCCTGCGTGCGCGATACGGTGTCTAGCAACCACCAACAACCAAAAACTGATAACCAACAACTAACCCCCACGAGGTCCGTGCAAATGGCGCAACGCAAAACCGGGCCGCTGCCCGCTATGATTGGTCCATATGTTATCCAGGCACGCATTGGGTCTGGAGGCATGGCGACGGTTTACCGGGCGGTGCGCGGCCAGGAGGGGCGTGTGGTGGCGCTTAAGGTGATGTCGCTGCTGCGCACCGACGAAGAGGTGTGGCGGCAGCGCTTTGTCCGCGAGGCCGAAACGCTGCTGCACCTGCATCATCCCAACATTCTGCCGGTGTACGATTTTGGCGACGATGGTGACGTGCTGTACCTGGCCATGAAACTGCTCGCAGGGCACTCGCTCAAGGAAATGCTAGGCAAGGACCGGGCGCTGCCCATCGAGCAGGTGTGTCACATTGCGCGCCAGATCGCCAGCGCGCTGGATTATGCGCACAACCGGGGCATCATTCACCGCGACATCAAGCCCAGCAACATCCTGTTCGATACCGAACACCGGCCCTACCTGGCGGATTTTGGTGTGGCGTTTGTGGTGGACTCCAGCGTGCGACTGACGACATCGGGGGGGTTCGTGGGCACCGCGGCATTTGCGTCGCCGGAACAGTGCAAAGGCGAGCCGCTGCACCGCGCCAGCGACGTTTATTCGTTAGCGGCGATGGTCTACCGTATGATCACCGGGCAGCCGCTGTTTGATGCCAGAAGCCCGCTGGGGTTGATCAAAAAGCACATCTCTGAGCCGCCGCCCAACCCGCTCTCGGTCAATCCGGGCCTGCCGATTGCGCTGTATGAAGTGTTCACCAAAGCGTTGGCCAAACTACCCCAGCACCGGTTTCGCTCGGCCATGGCGTTTAGCGATGCATTGGACCGCGCGCTGCACGTGCAGTCGATTCAGTTCGAGGTGGAGGATGATGCGTGGCTGTACGATGGTGCGCCGCCCCCGAAACCCGTACCGCCGTTCGAGTCGGATATGCCGTTCGACGATGAGGCTGCCGCCGCGCCGAGAGTTGCCGCTATCCCGCTGTTTGGGCCCGACTATGTACCCGGCGACCACTACGATTCCGACGACCAACCGGAGGTCTCGCCACCAGGTGTGGATGAAGTTCCAGACACGGAACTGGACGATATCGAGCAGCTTATGGCGTTTTTCCCCGACGAGGACTTGCCACCATTGCCACCCGCACCGGCCCCAGCGCCGTCAAGCGCCAGCCCGGCGACATCGTCCGTGATTCGACCCCTTGACGCAGCGCCGTCCAATGTGGGCTCGCTGTCGTCTGCAGTGCGTCCGTTGTCGTCAGCGCGCTCACCGGTAGTTCCGCCTTCATCAACACAACGACGTTCCGTCTGGCTGTACGGCGTCATTGCGCTGTCGGCGGCGATCATCCTGGTCGGCGGGGTGCTGGTGGCGGTGTTGGCGCTGCGCGAGCGGGGTGTAGAACTGGATGGCACCGCCGCACATATCGCACTGGGGGTAGAAGTAGATTATCCTGATGGTTGGATGGTAGCCTACGGTCCGCTCACCGATCAGGACAGCAGCACGGCGCACGTGCTGGTGCTTTCCAGCTACCTGGTTCCGTTGGAAGGGCCGTACACGGCGGCGGCCATGACGATCACCGTGCGCGAGGTTCCCGCCGCGGGCTGGGCAGTGCCCGAACTGTGCCAGGGCCAGGTGGCATCTGGCCCGGCGCAGACCTTCGGGTGTATGGAACGCAACAACCTCGACACCCCCCGGTTCGACTCTTTCGAGACGGCGCATTACACCGGCGTCAAGTTGTCCCCGGACGATCCAGCCGAGTCCAGGGTCCTGTTTCCGGGAACGGGTGAGATGTGGATCAGTGTGGCGGTGGTCCAATTGGATGGATATGGCCGGGCAGAAAAGACACTGGATGCGATGGCTGAGAGTCTGCGTCCGATCCAATAAGCGTGCCAGGCCCGGACCACAATAAAGATAACAAAACATTTGCACAGCCTTTACGCATATCAACGCTTCTTGTGATAAACTGGGCACCATAACCAGAGGGCAAGCAAGGCCGGAAAATGGTATGAGTCACGACATGATCGGTTCCACCATTGGCGGATACACCATCAGCGCGCGTCTCGGTGCGGGCGGTATGGCGACGGTGTATCAAGCCGTTGGCGAGGACGGGCACGAGGTCGCGTTGAAGGTGCTGTCAGTGCACCTGGCAGCCAATGAAACGCTCTACCAGCGCTTCATGCGCGAAGCGCAGATGGCGTCCCGGCTGAAGCACCAGTTCATTTTGCCGGTGTATGACTTTGGCGAAGACCGGGGCACACCCTACATCGTCATGAAGCTGGTGGACAACGGCACGCTCGACACACGCATCCAGCAGGAAGGCCAGCTTGCGGTACGGGTTGTAGCGCGCGTGCTGTCGCAGGTGGCACAGGCGCTAGATTATGCTCACAGCCAGGGTGTCATTCACCGCGATCTCAAACCGGAAAACATCCTGTTCGACCGGCAGGGGGTGGCGTATCTGGCCGATTTTGGCATCGCGCGCATTCACGAAGCCACGGCGCACCTGACCGGTTCCGGCGGCTTTATTGGAACGGCGGCGTATGCTTCCCCAGAGCAGTGTCGTGGCGAAGAGTTGACCACTGCTTCCGATATTTATTCGCTGGGTGTGGTGTTGTACGAGATGCTCACCGGCAAGCTGCCTTATACTGGCCCGACTCCGCTGGCGATCATGCACAAGCACATGAGCGAGCCGATCCCCAATGTGCTTAAGGATCGTCCGGACATATCGATGGACATCAACGATGTGATGCGCAAGGCGCTTGCCAAGCTGCCGGCAGTGCGCTACAGCACGGCCCAGGCGATGAGCACAGCGTTGATCAAGGCGCTGCGGCGCGACCTGGGAACGCGCCCGCTGGCAGAGAAAGCTCCGCCGATTGGTCCTAACCCGGTGTTTAACAAGCCACGCGATACATATGCAGCCCCCTCGATGCCCGATAGCCTGATTCGCGAAATATCGCCTACGAACCCTACCCGGCCCCGGCGCGCCGCCATCCGCCAATTAGATACGGCTGGCCGGTCCGCACAACGCTCCGGGCCACAACCAGCCGCGACACCTGCCGCGGACACGAACTCCAATGCGTTCCTATTGCTGCTGTTGTTTATTGTTCTGGTGGCGATAGCGGTGGTGGCCGCGTTGCTGGCGGTGGCCTGATGGATACGCCGCTGCCTACACTGCCCCGGCGGTTGCGCTACCTGATCGAAGCATTGCTGGTCAACACCCTGATTCTGTCCACGCTGTACCAGTTGATTGTCTACCTGGCAAACCGGCGCTTTTGGAGCCGGACGCTGCCCCCGGTCGATACGCCGCCCTCGGTCAGCGTGGTGGTACCGCTGCGCAGCAAGAACCTGGATACACTGGCGCTGCTGCATCTGCTGGCGGTGACCGCACCTTCCGATGCCTATGAGCTGCTCTTGGTATTGGAGGATGAGCACGATCCCGCCTGGGATATCGCGCAGGAGGTCACGCGCAGCTACCCGGACGTGGCGCGTGTGGTATTCAGCGGGTCGGCAGCCGGGCACAACGGCAAAATCCACAACCTGAATGCGGGTTACCAGGTAGCGAGCGGGGATCTGGTCGCGTTTGTGGATGCGGATGTGCAGACCAGCGCAGAACTGTGGAATGCGGCCCTGGCGGTGATGGACGATGCGGGGGTGGGGGCCGCTTTTGCGCCGCCGCTGGTGCCTGACTTTGCTCCGGCAGAGACGGCCTGGTTGACGGGTGGTGAAATGCTGGCTGGATTGTACACCAACCATATTCGCGCGGCAGGACTGCCGCTTGCGGCGCTGACCAATCACGTCACCGAACTACAGGGTGGGTTCATGCTCTTTCGCCACCACGTTTTAGAAGAAGCAGGTGGTTTCTTGCACTTGCTGGATAGCGCGGCGGACGATATCAGTCTGGGGCAGTTGGTGCGCGAAAACGGCTATCGTATCGCCGTGATTCCGGTGCCAGTGCATATGGTGCCTGAGGAACAGATGTTTGATGAGGTCACGGCGCGTATTCTGCGCAAGATGATCATTGCGCACGCCTATTTTCCGCTGCGCTTCCTGGCCAGTCCGTTCACCAATCCCTTGATCGCAGGGTTGTCACTAGGTTTGATCACGGAGAGTGAAGGCCGCTGGTGGGGTCGGCGGTTGTGGTGGGGACTAGTAGGGCTGCGCATGACGCTGGCCTATGATCTGGATCGCACACGCTTCGGGCGTGGCTGGAGCTGGATCGCGTATGCCCAGTTGTTTATGCTGGACACGTTCATTGTCCCAGCGCTGTGGCTGCGGGCGTTGTTTCGCCGGAGCTTTGTGTGGCGTGGGCGGACGTACCGCATTCATGCTGGGGGCCGGGTCGTGTTACCGGAGTAGACTGGTTGCAGACGAGCGCCTTGCGCGGCGGAGCGTCGCTCCGCCCGCCGCGACGTAGTCGCGACGCCGCATTTTTAATGCGGGCGCAAGGCGCGGACTCCCGCACGCAAAATCTCCTGGCTTACCAAAGTGCGCCGTAAAGCCCCTTGATTTATCTATGGGGATATAAGGCGCGTGGTGCGTGTGGCTGGATTTTGTCGAACAAAATAGGCCACGCCA
>JAADYV010000522.1 GCA_010092855.1 Chloroflexota bacterium
CTCCGTTTCGCGGACAACAGGCGTGCTGCCGTCGGTCTTGCTGCGGGGGTTGATCAGCTCTACCGCGTCGAGCAAGTTGCCGCAGTTGTCGCACTGGTCACCACGGGCGCTGTCATAGCCGCAGTTCGGACATGTGCCCTCGACATACCGGTCGGGCAAAAAGCGCTGTTCCGTCTCGCTGTAAAGCAGGCGCTGTGTCTGGCGATAAAGGTATTCTTTCTCCAGCAAATCGGTGAAAATCTGCTGCGCGATGGTGTGGTGGTTTTCGGTGTCGGTATGCGTGAACAGATCGTAGCTGATGCCGATCTGCCGCTGCGTTTCCAGGAAGCGCGCGTGGTAATGCTCGAACACCTCGCGCGGGGTGATACCGAGCTTGTCGGCTTCGACGGAAATCGGTGTGCCGTGTGCGTCCGAGCCACTGACCATCAGCACGCGATTCCCCTTCAGGCGGTGAAAGCGGGCGAAAATATCTGCCGGGAGATAACATCCCGCCAGGTGCCCGGCGTGCAGATCGCCGTTGGCATAGGGCCAGGCTACTGAAACGTGAATGAATTCTGACATGGCATCCTCAATTTGTGCTGTGGCTAAGGCCGTGCGAATTGTAACATGCTAACGAGCCCGTTGGCAGCCCCGGAATGTGACCGGCAGGCAAATTCCGCAGAGCAGCCAACAAAAAACCGCCGGGAGGATTTCCGGGCGGTAGCTTGCCGTGACCGTGTGGCGGCTGCGCTGCTCAGACCAGCGCGAAACGCCATCGCCGGAGGTCTTCCGGCCACGGCAAGCGCGGCATCCGCATCATAACGCTCTGGGCGTCGTGAGAAAACAGGGTCTCGTTCATGTTGTAACTATACGGCACCAAACGTTCCATGTCAATGATGATGCTATTGAATACACTTTAAAGCAATTTAAATCGTTTTTTATAAATTTTATATTATTGGTTGTTAGTATTATTTCCGCCTCGATTTTGTCCGGCATTTATGTATAGGAGTAGTTAACATGAGAAAGAGTATAACGATACTGATCGTTGTTGCGGTGTTAGCAGTTGCGTTCGGTGGATTTCCAGAACAGAATGATGCCGAAGCACAGGGTCCTATTGTAGTTGTGGGCTCCAAAAACTTCAATGAAGCGATCATGTTGAGCTACATTGTGTATTACGTCTTGGAAGACGCTGGTTTCCGCGTGTTGGACCAGACGAATACCGGCACAACTGCCGAAGCCCGCGCTGCCTTGTTGAATGGCGACATCGATGTCTACGTAGAATACACGGGGACGGGGGTGTTGTTGTTGTCGGAGCAGTATCCCGACATTGTGCAAGCGCAGACCGCCTTCGATCCGGTTGCCGGTATTTCCACCCTGAGCACCTTTGACCTGGTTTTCAATGACCTGATCTGGCTCTATCCGGCCCCAGCTAACAATACCTACGTGCTCACGGTCACCAAAGACTTCTCCGACCAAAACGAGATTGCCACCATGTCCCAACTGGCCGATTATGTACGCGATGGGGGTAATGTCATGGTGGCCGGCAGCACCGAGTTCCTGACTCGCCCCGATGCATTGCCCGCTTTCCTGAATACCTATCGCTTTGATGTAACTCCCAACCAGCGCTATGAGATTCCAGATGCAGGACCGGCGGAGACGCTGGAAGCGCTGCGGAACGGTACCAACGGAACGAACGTGGCGATGGCTTTCGGTACCGCTGGTGAACTGGTGGGCAGCGAATTTGTGGTGTTGGCCGATGAACAGGACGCCCAACCCGTCTACCAGCCGGCCCCGGTCTTTCGTGGCGATCTGATCCGCGAAAACCCGGATATTGCCACCTTGCTGCAGCCGGTGTTTGCCTCCTTGGATGCCCGCACACTCCAGCGTCTGAATGCGGGTGTAGCCCAGTTTGGTGACACGCCCCAACAGGCCGCCATGCTCTACTTGCAGGAAAACGGCTTTATCGACTGAGTTGAGTTCACCTCATCATCGCGCGTAAACAGCCCAGGGGTAGAAAATACAATCTACCTCTGGCTTTATTAAGGAGAAAACTCTATGAAGAAAATCTTGCTCCTGCTACTCGTAGGAAGCCTGATCGCAGTATCAGCAGGCTCATATTCGCCCCCCGCCGTCGCCCAGGATGACATCATTGTAGTGGGCTCAAAGAACTTCAACGAAGCCATCACGCTTAGCTACATCGTCTATTATGCCCTGGAAGATGCTGGTTTCCGCGTCATAGACCAGACCGACACCGGCTCCACAGCTGAGGTTCGCCAGGCTCTGCTTGAAGGCGAGATCGACGTATATGTCGAATATACGGGAACGGGTGTTTTGCTGCTTTCGGAACAATATCCGGATATCGTCTCTGCAGATACAGCTTTTGACCCGGTGAATGCAATTTCGACAGTGACCACCTTCGACCTGGTCTTCAACGACCTGTTGTGGTTAAATCCCGCCCCGGCCAACAATACCTATGTGTTGGTTGTGACCCGATCCTTTTCCGAGGAGACTGGGGTTACCTCGATGTCGGGACTGGCCGAATATGTACGTGACGAAAACACGGTTGTGGTCGCGGGCAGCGACGAGTTCTTCGAACGGCCCGACGCTTTTCCATCGTTCCTGGATACCTATCGCTTTGACGTACCCGACAGCCAGCGGGTAGTACTAACGGGTGCTGGGCCAAGCGAGACACTGGCGGCACTTGAAGCAGGCCCTGATGGGACCAACGTGGCAATGGCATTTGGTACCGCTGGTGAACTGCTGGCCGGGAACTTTCTGGTATTGGAGGATGACCTCAACGCACAGCCCATTTACCAACCGGCCCCCATTTTCCGCGAAGCATTCATCCGTGAAAACCCGGATATTGCCGCCATCATGCAGCCGGTCTTTGCATCCTTGGACGCGCGCACGTTGCAGCGGTTGAACGCCAATGTGTCCGTTTTTGGCGATACTCCCGAACAAGCTGCGCGCGCCTATCTGGACACCATCGATACCGACGCCGTGCCGGTGGCGTGCCGTGCCCAGGTCGTCACTGATGGCGGCGTGAATGGTCTGCTGCGGGGTGGCCCGGGCTTCGATTTCGAGGTCGTCACCAGCGTCGCATCAGGGACGGAAGTTCAGGTTGTGGGCCGCAACGAGGCCACTGACTGGTATCAGATTCAGGTCGGTGAAGTCGAGGATGCCTGGGTAGCCGGAATCCTGGTACGGTATTTAAACTGCCCAGACCAACTCCTGCCGGTCACCGAATAAGTGCAACCATTCGCCGCCGGGAAGCGTCCCGGCGGTTTTTTTTGTTCACTTGCACGATTACACCCCTTGCGCACATCCCACGCAGCGCACGGAATCCCGCTCCAGGCTCCATAAACCTGCGTATAATACGGTAGTATCCACTGAGTCGGCGTGAGGATCACCCATGAAACGTTTGGCAATAGTATTATTGATAGCAGCGTGTCTTGTCGTCGGCTGTGCAGTGGCGGGGGAATCACTGGAAACCCGCGCACAGGACGGCGACGAATCGGATACACTGGGCAGTTTGCAACTCATCGACGACTACCCGCTGTATACGATGACCTACTATGGCAGCTATGCGCTAGATGATTCCGCTGCGCTGGTGCTGGAACCATCAACCGGACCGGCGTGGGGCTGCTCGTTGTTTGCGGCTTTTGGCGGCGAGGAAACGCTGTACGGTCGCAACTTCGACTGGCGCTACAGTCCGGCGCTGCTGCTGTTCACCGATCCGCCGGATGGTTACGCCTCGGTGTCGCTGGTTGACATCGCCTACCTGGGCTTCTCCTCGCCTGACGACGCGCGCACGATCCTCGATTTGCCGCTCTCGGAACGAGAAGCGCTGTTGTATGCACCCTACCTGCCCTTCGATGGCATGAACGAATATGGGCTGACGGTGGGCATGGCGGCGGTTGAGCCCGGATACATGACGCCCGATCCCGACAAACCCACCGTTGACTCGCTGGTGATCATTCGCCTGGCGCTGGACGGGGCGCGCACGGTGGACGAAGCGCTGGCAATTTTCGAAAGCTACAGCATTGACATGGGCAGCGGGCCGCCAATCCATTACCTGATCGCGGACCGGGAAGGCAACGCGGCGCTGGTCGAGTTCTACCAGGGCGAGATGCACGTCACCTATAACGACACAAACTGGCACGCCGCCACCAATTTCATCCGCGTTTCGACAGATGAACCGCTGCGCATGTGTTCTCGCTACCGGGCCGTCGTTGAGCGGCTAACGGAAACGGACGGTGCGCTTGATGCCAGCGAGGCGCTGGACCTGCTGGCGTCCATCTCGCAGGGTGGCTCCCACCCCACCCAGTGGTCGGTGGTGTATGGTATGGATACTGGCACGGTGGACGTGGTCATGAACCGACAGTACGAGACGGTGTATTCGTTTTATTTCCCGTTAGCGGAGGAATAGATATCCAGGAGGGGGCGTATCGTGCATCGTACCGGCTACGCCCCCGGTAAGACGGGCTATTTTTGAGTCTTCCTCGAGGCCAACGCCTCGTCAATGCGCGTCAGAATGGGATCGTCCAGTTCGATTTCAATAGCCTGGAGCGTTTCTTCGAGCTGGCGAACTTTGGTCGCGCCGGTAATTGCGCTGCTGACTCCCGGCTGGCGCAGCGTCCACGCGATGGCTAACTGTGCGCGGGTCACACCCAGCTCATCCGCGATGGGCTCCAGATTGCGCGTGGCTTGCAGCGCGTCTTCGCGCATGACCGAGTTGCGCAGCCAATCCAGGCGCGCGAGGCGGCTGTCTTCCGGCAGGGCGTCATCGTATTTGCCGGTCAACAGCCCGCTGGCCAGCGGACTCCACACCACCAGCCCGATTCCGTTGGGCACGGTCAGCGGCAGAATGTCGGTTTCCACCCGCTCGCGAACCAACATGTTATACTGCGGCTGCTCTACCTGGGGCCGGTACAGATCGTAGCGCTCGCATACGTCCAGCGCTTCCTGAATCTGGGCCGCCGTCCACTCGCTGGTGCCCCAATACAGGATTTTTCCCTGGTGGATCAGGTCGTCCATCGCACGCACCGTCTCCTCGACGGGGGTTTCCTCGTCGTAGCGGTGGCAAAAGTACAGGTCAAGGTAATCCGTGCCGATGCGCTGCAATGACTTTTCGACGCTTTCCATGATATGCTTGCGCGACAGGCCCCGATCATTCACGTCATCGCTCATCGGCCAGAACAATTTGCTGGAGATCACCAGCGTGTGGCGCGGAAACTGCTTGAGGATTCCGCCCATCAACTCTTCAGCTTTTCCTAGGGCATAAGCGTCGGCAATATCGAAAAAGTTGATACCACGGTCATAGGCCAGCTTGATGATATCGTGCGCCAACTGCTGGTCATTCAGGCTTTCACCAAACGTTGTCCAACCACCTAAGCTTAATTCACTCACTTTAAGACCAGAACTGCCCAACCGGCGGTAGTTCATGCCATGCGCTCCTTATTGTACATTAGCTTGTCTACGAACTTTTTTACCCCACATGCGCCCAGCCGACCATCAGAAGCGCGCAAATTCCCCGTAGTACCCGGTGCCAACGTGGAGCGGGGGCAATTTCTTGGCAACCACAAGAAATCTGGTAGCATTGGTATTGCAAACCATTTTCTAACGGGGGAAAGCATGTCTGGCTCACAGCACGACGACACCCTGCCCCAACAGCACACCTGCCCCACGTGCGGGGTCGTTGTCACACCAACCATGAGGGTCTGCAAAAACTGCGGCGAATTGCTTCCGGCAGCCACCGATCCCAGGTATCACACCGTTGAGGTACCCCGACCCAAAATTCCGCTCCGGTCGAGCGTGGGTACCGCGCACCTGAAACCGCACAGCAAACTGACAATCCAGGTTGACGGCTCCGACGATGTTATCGAACTGCCACTCAAAGCCGAAATGACACTGGGACGCTCTGATCCCCGCACGGGGGAAACACCCGATGTGCCGCTGGACCACTTCAACGCTTACCAGCGGGGCGTTTCGCGGCTGCATGCCTTGCTAGTCGTAACAGGCAACACGGTGCAAATCATGGACCAGGGCAGCGCCAACTCAACCTACCTGAACGGCACCATGCTCACGCCCAACCAACCTTATGCTGTGCATTCCGGGGATGAAGTCTGCCTGGGCACGTTGATCTTGACCATTCACTTCGAGCCGCTGCCAGAAGAATAGGTCAGGCCCCAGGTAGTATAGCTGGCAGCTTCAGCAAGCATATAACTCAGTTTTTACGCCCTACCGTCAGGCGGATGCTGTTAAACGCACCAAACTCGCGCCGTTCGACAACCGCTAATCCGGCAGCCTGCATCAGCGCCCCCTCGTCGCGCATGAAGTCTCCGAAACGTTCCCACAGCCACGCCAGTCCGCGTGCGAACCGGTTGCCATTGTCCGGGTTGCAAGCGTCCACCAACGCGACCACGCCGCCAGGCCGCAGACAGCGCGCGATCTCGTTCATCGCGTCTTGACCATCCGGAACAGCGCTAAACATAAACGTCAGCGCGATGCCGTCGAAGCTGGCGGCAGCAAGTGGCAGTCGGACCACGTTCCCGCGTACCAACCGCACCGGCAGTTCTGCCCGCTGCAGCCGCAAACGCGACTGTCGTAGCATCCCCGGCGAAAGGTCCAACCCAGTCACAAACGCATACTGTGCGGCGAGCTTCCGGTGCAGCATCCCCGGCCCGGGCCCAAGCTCCAGAATGGCACCTTCATCGGGCAGGTGGGGCAGCACGGCTTCGGTATAGCGCCGCCACATCGGCAGCAGGTACACCGCCTGCGCGTAGATCACCGACAGCCGATCATAGAACCGCTGGTAGTTGAAGGTCCGGGTCATGGGGCCACCTCGCTGTCTGTTGAATCGCTTTTGGATCGTTAGAGTGATCCCCCGCATTCTGAACAGACATCGACGTTGTGGACATAGGTCAGGCCGCAGGTCGTACAGGATTTGCAGTTTTGCCCGGCATAGGTATCAAGCATCTTCTGCGCCACGTCCACATCCAGACCTGCCGCCGTCAGGTCTCGCAGCGCATATTCGATCGGGGTTCCCGCGCGCAAACGTTCTGGCAGGGAGTTGATTTGTTTGGCCAGTTCGCGCTCGTCCTGCAGGATGTGCGCGCGTGCCGGGCCGTCGATTTCGAGGACCGCCGTTTCGAACTTCAGCCCACACCCCTGGCATTCCACATATTCGCCAGCTTTGCCGATTGGCACAACGGGGATGAAATAGACGGAGAAAAAGCGCGACGCACGTTTGTGTTTGTAGGCGCGCCGGGTCTTGCAGTTAGGGCAGAAAAACTCGCCCTCGGCCAATACCTTATGCCGCAAACTGGACCCAAAAATAATCATGTCTGCCCCTCATGACTGCACAAGCTAAGACCAGCTTCCCCCTACTCGTTTTAACGTCCGGTGGACGTCCGGATTGGCATCCAGCACAGACTAACGCCCAGTGGACGCCTGGGCTAACGCCCAGTGGACATGGGCATGATGACGTGGATAAAGTCATCGCGTCCGGCAGGCCGGATCACACCCGGCGACGTGGCTCCGCTGGTTTCTAGCACCACCTGCTCTTCCTTGATAACGTTTAGCACCTCAATCATGTAGCGGATGTTAAACGCGATCTCGACGGCGTTGCCTTCGATGCTGGCATCCACCGGCGCTTCAGCGTCGCCTTATTCTTGCGACCGCCCGGCCACGATCACGCGCCCCGGCACGTTAACGTTACCACTAGGTTCGATCATGATACGCGCGGTGTTGGCCGAGTCTTTGGCGAACACCTCGGAGCTGCGGCACGCGGCCAACAGATCATCGGTATAGGCCAGCAGGCTGGTCTGGTAACCGCGCGGGATGATCGATTCGTAGTCGGGGAAGCGCCCTTCGATTAACTGTGACACCATCAGCACACTACGCAACTGGAACATCACCTGGCCGCGCTCGTCAGGCAGCGAGATCAAGATTTCGTCGTCTTCCTCGCTGATGATGCGGCTGAGTTCCTGCAGCGCTTTGGCGGGGATAATCATCGGCTCCGGCTCGACGTCGCCCACGCTGAACTCCAACTCGGTGGTGCGCACCGACAGGCGATAGCCATCCGCCGACGCCAGCGTCATCAAATCCCCCTCCAGGCGCATCAACACCCCGGCCAGCACCGGGCGGTTTTCCTCTTTGGCCGCCGAAAACACCACCTGGTCGATCATTTCTTTGAAGACTGGCCCCGGCACAGCGATGGCGTGTGCGGCATCGAATTCGGGCATCAGAGGATACTCGGTGGCGTCCATGCCCTTGATGTTGGCCGTCTTTCCGGCACAGTTGAGGTGCAGCGTCAGGGTGCGGATGTCCAGGTCCATATCGACCCGTTCGTGCGGCAGGGTGCTGACCAGTTCTTGCAGCGTGCGCGCCGGAACCGTGATCGCGCCATCTTCGTCGACTTTCGCCCCGATCCAGGCCGTGATCCCCAATTCCAGGTTGGTTGCAGAAAGCTGCAAACGCGCATCCTCGGTGGACAGCATCACGTTCGACAAAATCGGCAGCGTGGGACGAGTCTGGATCGCCCGGCTGACGATGCTCAGCCCTTTATGCAGATTTTCTTGCAGCACAGAAACGCGCATTCCACCATCTCCCTAGCATTTTGCGCGAGCACTGATCCAATTCAGTTATACATTGCATGTAATTGCGCATTACAGTGTTGATTATACATCACTCAAGCCAGGTGTTCTACTTCAATCACGTTCAATCACGCCAGGCCAGCTATCCAGGACACCCATTCGGCAGCACCAGGTCTTGTGCGATGTTGAACGCGACCAAGTCCAGTTCATAGCGCAGGTCCAACCGCCCAGACACCGCCCGGTCCCCCCACATTAGCGTTACCCGTTCGACTTCCAGCGTCAAATCATAGGTCAACACCGCGTTCAGATCGGGCGAAATCCACAGCTCGGCAGAGGGCGTGACTATGCTGTTCTCGTAGCGTTGTAACGTCAGCGTGGGCAGCACAGGCGAGAAGGTATAGCGCCACACCGGATAATCGCCGATATCTCTGCGATGGCCATCCGGCACTGCATTCGTTATCCCGCCCACCAATGCGCTAGCCCCCAGGTCGGACACCTGGGCTTCTAACCCCAGCGCGGTTTCGTTTTTGGTGCATTCATTGTTGAACAAGAACCAGTATTCGGTGCCAAAGCGCACACTCTCAAACCGCAGGTCGGTGGGCCACTCGGACCGCACCATGCCACTGCCATTCACCTCCAACACAACGGCCTTACCTTCTACCAGGTTGTTGGTGCGAATGTGCGCGGTGTAGGTACTGTCGGCTGGTTCGCCAGTATCATCAAAGCTCCCCACAAAACGCGCGGTCACCGTCGCGGCCCACCCCGGTGGGGTAGACAGGCTGATGTCCAGCGGATCATACTCAACTTCGCTAAATCCTTCTGGGGGGGCATTTTGTGTCAAGAAATCGTGCGTGGGCAACTGGGTCAGGTCAACAAGCGTGGGCAGCACGCGCTCGTCGTCGCCTTCAAACAACTCACAAGCCGCGAGTCCCATCACCAACAGCAGCAGTGTGCCCCACAAAACTAAACGGCGCATAGCCTGGATGCCTCCGGTGTTGAATTATTTGGCACGCATTATAACCCCTTCGCAGCAAGGCGCACAGGGCAGCGAAAAGGCAGGATGATAACGTTTGTGTGACTGTTTTGAAGAGTGGTCCAACATTAGTTTCATATGAATGGATTATAAATATTTGACAACTTGGGATTTTACAGAGATAATCAATATATATGGAGTAAGTGGTGAGGGAAGACAGTGTGTTTTCGTATGTGTCTACGCCGCAGGGGGTGTATGAGGGCATATGTCTTTGGGGCTAAGCCAGGTAAGAGCGGGAATCGAAATCTCAAGGTTATAAAGGAATAACCTGCTTGCAAGAGGATAGCTAACTATGCCAACCCATGTTGAAGTTGTGGCCGAGACCACTCTCGAAGAATTTGAGAACAAAATGCGCGATAAGCCGTTGGTGGTCATCTACCCCCGCCATCGCGGCCATGGCGCGCTGGTAGCCATGTTTATGCAGGTGTATGGACAGAGTATCGTCTATTACGCTCTCGATGAGGAAGACAACACCCTGCAAAACTGGCTGCAGAATATGATCGACGACCCCAGCCTGCCCGCCACATTTGGCGAAAAAACCCGGTCTGCGCTGGAATCCCGGGTCACCGCTGTCGAGTTGGCGTCTGCCTTTGGCGCAGACTTGGCCAATCTGCGCAGCGAAACGTATATGCTGCTGTTGGACACCTTCGACCGGTTAGAAAACTCGGACGACACCGATGAGTTCTTCCGGGCGCTGGCCTCGAACATGCCGGGCCACGTGCAGATCGTGCTCAATGCACGCCTGCTCAACTTGCAACCGTGGGATGACCTGTTCCAAACCGGGCAGTTAGGTGTGGTTGGCAACAGCGAAGCCGTCGGCGGGGGCATTTATGGCGACGAAAAACGCCTGGGGCAGCTCGAAGTCTTTGCGCTGTCTGGCGGCCATGTCTACATTGATGGACGCCCGGTTACCAGTTGGGATGGCTCTTTGCCACGCCACCTGTTCTACTATTTCGTTGACCACCCGATGGTGACACGTGACGAAATCTTCTCCGTCTTCTGGCCGAAAATGTCGGTCAAAGAAGCGACCAATGTGTTCCATGTCACCAAGCGCAAAATCAGCGAGCGGCTGGGCTATGAATTGACCAACTATTCCAGCGGCTTTTACATCCCGTCTGTCCGCCTGACCGTGCACTACGATGTACGCGAATTCGAGACCGCCGTCACCGAGGCCATTGATAACGAACACCAGGCCCCGGCGAATTGGTACCGCGCGATCCAGTTGTATCGCTCTGAATTCTTGCCGTATATCCACACACCCTGGGTCCAGACCCGGCGGGAGGAACTGCGCAACAAGTATGCCCAGGCGCTGATCGGGCTAGGACGTTACCACCGTGGACTCAACGAGCCAGACCAGGCGCTTGGATACCTGCTGCGCGCGCTGCGTGAAAAACCGGACTGGGAAGACGTCCACCAGGACGTGATGATGATCTACTATCAGCAGGGCCTGGCCGACGCGGCTGTGGCTCAATATGAACAACTGGCCGAAACGCTCGACAAGATGTTTGGCATCAAGCCTTCGAAGGAAACACGCCAGTTGTATGAGGTTATCACCGCGATTTAAAACGCCCCCAAGCTGGTGTATACTGAACAGCGTCGTGTTGAGCGGCGCTGTTGTTTTTCCCCTGGAACGATTGAGGTAGCTGTGTATGGCCGGCAAACCCGAAATTGTGCGCCGTATTCCCGACGGCCCCCATACCCTGTCCGTGACCGTGAGCCGCGACCGGCGGCTGCGCAAGTCGGCGCGCTGGACGCTCAACGAAGATACGATCCATGTGCGTGTGCCGGACTTCACCACGGCAGAACAACTCGACAAACTGCTGGACGACATCACGGCGCGCGTACTTAAACAGCGTGCCCGGTCACGCCACCGCAACGACGCCGAGCTGGAACGCCGGGCCCGCGAGATCAACCGCCAATACTTCGACAACGAGTTACGTTGGCATACAATCCGCTGGGTGAGTAACATGCAGCGGCGGTTGGGGAGCTGTACACACGGGGGGACCACCGACGGCGACATCCGTATCAGTGACCGTATCCAGCACTGGCCTACCTACGTGGTGGACTACATCCTGGCGCACGAACTGGCGCATCGCAAACACCCTAATCACAGCCCAGCGTTTTGGGACTACCTCTCCCGCTTTCCGCACACCGAACGCGCGCGGGGGTTTATCGAAGGCGTGGCGTATGCCCAGGGGGAAGACCCAGACGACCTGATCTAGACTCGCCCTAATCTAGACCTGAACTAGCACGGGGGTTCACCCTTCCCAACTAATGCGGCGATCACACACGATATCGGCGCTGTTGCCCTGCAACTGCACCTGTAACCGGATGACATAATGGCCGGTCTCGCGTCCCTGCATATCGATGTCGCTTGCCGTTAGCTGCACCGGGTCCTCGCTCTGGAATTGTTCACTTTCTACAGCTACGGTGGGCACCAGCACCCAGTCTGGCGCAACTACCCCGTCGAGCGCGTCGGAGCCTAAATAAGCCAGGTGCAGGCTGAAATTGCTCGCTTCGGGGGTGATCGTGCCATGCACCGGGAACGTTTCTGATACGGTTTCAAGCGCACCTGGCTCGTTGATCATCACGTCTTCTGGACACTCTAACTGCAGCGGTTCGGCGGTGGGCACCAGCACCAGCGTCGGCGTGGGAAAATCCTCGGCTGTAAACTCATCACCTGTTCCCCAACTGTCCCATTCGAAAACGCGCAGATCCCACCCGCCGCCTATGTCTGGGCTGAAAAACACAAAGATGATGAGCGCCACGTTTAGCGCCAGAATAATGCTCAGGAAGATCAACAGCCCCGCATAGGGACTACGCCACAACCCCACCAACGTCAGCCACGTCGACTCCAGCCAGCCCAGCTTGTGCGCGCGCAGCCAGGCCGATACCCGCAGCCAGTAGGGGGCCGGCTGCTGGACGGTCGCCTGTTGGCGCGCAAAACGGCTGGCGGCATGAGACGAAAAGCTGCCTTTGGTCCGGTTCGGCGAAGCCTGTTCCCACCAGGGCCGGTCTGGATCGTACCCCGGCGCGCTGAAGGGACTGCGATAGGATGGGCGCTTGCCCGGCGGCTGGGTGGGCATATGCGGCCAGCGCACCCGGTCATATTCCTTGCGTTTGGCCGCGTCCCCGAGCACACCATACGCTTCGTTCACGCGCTGCAACTGCGCGGTGGCCCAGTCGGACCGGTGCGGATTCAGGTCGGGATGCACTTCGCGAACGGCGCGGCGATAGGCCACCCGCAGCTCTTCCTCCGATGCATTAGCCGAGGCATCCAGAATATCGTAGTAATCGTTGTTGGGATCGTAGATGATCTTGCGGCGCATACCGTCTCCAGGGCTGTCTGTACAACTATCGACACCGGTGGCTACCGGCGGCTACCGGCGGCCAAACCGGTTTTCTGCTTCGCGGAACGCTTCGGGATCAACTTCCAGGGTCAACGCGCCACAGTTGCGGCACACCTGGGCATTCACCCGGACTAACTGGCGGAATGGACGCAACATACGCATAATACGCCGCAGTTTGAGCGCTTTGGGTGCCAGGCGCAACTGGCGAAACTTATCGGAAAAATCGATCAGGTACGCTGTCGCCAGGTCGGTTGATCCACACCGCGCACACCGCCACTGGACGGTGGCGGGGATGGTGGCGATTCCGGCTTCGGGAATCGAGATCGGCGGGGCGACCGTCGATGGCTGCGGCGTGGTCTGATCATCATTGGACATTAATTTGCTTCCCCCGGCACACGGGCTAACGAACCATACGTTTGATTATACAACAACCATGCCTAAAACTTTTGATTTCTTCACACGTACTGGATAGTAGCAAGCACTGTGGAGACGGAAAGGAGACTCCGTGATGCAAGACTCACTAAAAACCAATTCAGGCCGCGGTATTTTTGCCATTCTTTTAATTGCCGTCGGTGTGATGGCGCTCATGGGTATCGAACTCCTGTGGCCGCTGTTCATCATCGTCCCAGGGCTGTTTATTCTGTCCCTGGTTTGGGTCGTCCGGGGGCCGGCGGCGGTGCTGGCTATTCCGGGCTGCATCATCACCGGGACCGGGTTGCTGCTGTTTGCCCAAAACCTGACCGGCTACTGGGAAAGCTGGTCCTATGCCTGGACGTTGTACGGTGTTTTCATCGGCATGGGGTTTGTGATCATGGGCCAGCGGTGGAACCAGAAGTCGTTCGAGAATCTCGGTCAGATGTTCATCAAGGTTTCGGTGGTGCTGTTCATTGGATTTGCAGTGTTGATGGAAGTGATCATTGGCGTTTCCGATGGGCCGACGCTGATTCCGCTAATCTTGATCGGGGCCGGCATCTATCTCGTGCTGGAAAGCGCAGCGTCCAAAAAGGGCCTGTTCTCGTCCTGGCCGAAGCAAAAGAAGAAAAAGCGAGGCGACAAGATTTTCACCGGCCCGGTTGTCTATGGCTCGACACGCCCGGCCCCATCCGAACGCGAGCCGGTAGAACGCGAATCGTAGCGAAGCAGCCGCATCGACAACACGACCGAGAATTCAGCAAAAAACACCCTGGCCTGGGGTGTTTGCTGTTGTGGGCTGCGGTATAGTTGGTGTCGCATATACAGGCCAGGAGGATACACCATGCAACTCGTCGAACTCACGGCAGCCGACCAGGAAGTGCTCGCGGCAGCACGGGATGTTATCGTCCGCAACTATAGCGAAGACCGGCACGGCGTTGGCGCGGCCATTCGCGCGGCGTCGGGCCAGATATACCCGGGCGTGAACATCGAAGCGCCGGGGTCCGGTCCCTGCGCCGAACACGTTGCGCTGGGGGCCGCCATCAGCAACGGCGAGCGAAACTACGACATAGTGGTAGCGGTCGCTGGCTGGGAGCCACCCTACCCTATCCTGCATCCGTGTGGCACCTGCCGCCAGATGCTGCTGGACTATGCGCCGGATATCTGGGTGATCCTCAGCGTGGAGGGCCAACCGGTCAAAGCTCCCATCGGCGATCTGCTGCCTTTTCCCTATCGCTTCTTCGGCGAATGAGGCGGGCATCCGTCGCCACAGGTCTATGTCTCGCACAGCAAAACAAACGCCACACGTAAATCCATGTGTGACGTTTTGGAGTGGCGGGGAGGACAGGATTCGAACCTGCGAACCGGGATTAGCCGGTTAACCGCTTAGCAGGCGGCCCCAATCAACCACTCTGGCACCTCCCCGGATATGAAGTTTTGGCGGAGGGAGAGGGATTCGAACCCCCGGAGACGTTGCCGCCTCAGTGGTTTTCAAGACCACCGCCTTAAACCACTCGGCCATCCCTCCGGGCTGCTGTCCGGTTGTGGTAGACACTCTCCCAGAAAGCGCCCGTAGTATAGCATGTTCAGGGGGGTGGGTCAACCGTTTTTCCTATCCGCCAGAATGGACTACACTTACACACAGCCCCGTGTGGATCGACCAGGGTCACACCGCAGAGAAGGGAGTATCAGCGGCATGGGCTACATCTTTTTGGCCTTGTTTGGGATCACCCTGTTCGCCATGTATATCGCCATCCGGCGTGAGTTGACACGCACGCTGTACATCGGGGGCCTGGGAGCAGGCCTGAGTATAGTGTTCGTGATGCTTTTCGCCCTTACCCAGGAAAAAACCTCGACGCTTCAGGCTATTGTCGCCGGGATCGTGGTCGGATTAGGCTTTGCGGGAGCGGTCGTGGTGATCGCCGTTTTCTTCCGGACCAACCAGCCCGCCACCGGCGTTAAGGTCGTTTCACAGCCAACACAGGAGGAAATAACGAATGGACCAGAAGATCATTATTCTTAAACGGCAGAGCAAACGGCGGCCCCAGTTTTGGGTCAAGGCGCTCTTTAGCCTGGGCTTGTGGCTGTTGTGGTGGGCCAACGATTACCTGGCGCTTACCAACCAGGCCGTCGTCCGGCGTACGGGTGTCTTCACCAAAGAGGAGCGCGCGGTGCCGCTCAACCGCGTACAAGATGTTTCCATCAGCTATGGCATTATTCGCCGCATTCTGGGACACGGTGATATTCGCATCGAGACTGCCGGGACCGCCGGAACTGAGATCATTATGCGCAACATCGTCGATCCCGAAGGCTTCCGTTCGCGCGTTTTCCAGCAGATCGACGAATTTTACGGCGAAGACATGCCCAAACCCGCCGGATTCTAGGTAGTGTGGACATCTTCGCCGGAGAATGGCGAACTCGTGAGTACCAATGTCAACACGGCCTGATCGGTACCACACTCTCTCCGGACGCCTGCCAGCGCCAGCGCCCAACCGTTTCTATCACGTAGGGTGGCAGCATGGCGGGCGTTTACTGTTTCTGGGAGCGGGCGTGTTAAAATGTGCTCACGGTGGCACCCAGCCTTGTCTGCGCGTGTACCCGGAGATGGTTTTTACCGGAGACAGTGTTTTTATGAGCTATCCTGCGCATCCCAACCCGCCTGGCCCGCCGCCGCAGCGTGTCCCGCGTCCACAGCGTGGGCGACGCACCCGGCGACCTGTACCACCTGGCACATCACCCCCAGCCGGAAAACGCCGCCGGCGTACCCGGCGCGGTATCTCGATTCCGCCGGGCTGCATCTTTGGCTGTGTGGCGGTGGTGGGCGTCATGCTGTTCAGCATGTTGGTGTCGGGCTGCATGGTATATGACCATTACAGCGACCGGCTGGACGACCAGATCGCCAAACTGGACGACTTGCATTCCTATCGCTCGTTCCAAACAACCGTGATCTACGACCGCTATGGCAACGAGCTGGACCAGGTGTTTGGCGAGGGGCGGCGCACGTATGTCTCGCTGGACCAGATTTCGCCCTACCTGATCGACGCCACCATCGCCTATGAAGATGACACCTTCTACGACAACGAAGGCGTTGATATTCCCAGTATTGCGCGCGCCGCCTACCAGTACGCGCGCTACGGGTACGTCGTTTCCGGGGGCAGCACTATCACCCAGCAGTTGATCCGCAACGTGCTGTTCACCGAAGAGTACAAAAACGAGCAGTCGCTTAACCGCAAGGCGGACGAAGCGATCCTGGCCATGACGCTGACCCAGCGCATGAGCAAGGACGAGATTCTGGAGATGTATCTCAACGAGGTCTACTACGGCAACCTGGCGTATGGCATCGAAGAAGCCTCGCGGACCTATTTCAACAAATCCGCCGCCGACCTGACGCTGGGGGAAGCGGCGCTGCTGGCCGCGCTGCCCAACCGCCCCGCCCTGCTGAACCCGATGGACCCGGAGCTGTCCGGCGCAGCGCTGACGGCACGCGAAGAGGTGCTGGCGCGGATGCTGGACAACGACTTCATCACCGAAGCAGAACGTACCGCAGCCCTGGGAGAACAACTGAACTGGGCCGAGATCAAGGCCCGGTTGCAGGCCGCGCCGCACTTTACGCTGTTCGCCGAAGCAGAACTGGAAACCCTGCTGCTGACCGAACTGGGCCTGCCCCCAACCGAAGTCGAGAACTTGATCGCCGAAGGCGGGCTGCAGGTGTATACCACCATCGACATGGAATTCCAGGGCATCGCGGAAACCGCCGTCGCAGTGCAGATGGAGGAGATGGAGGGCCAAAACATGAACAACGCGGCGGTGATCGTTCTCCAGCCGCACACCGGCGAAATCCTGGCGATGGTTGGCAGCGCGGACTTCGACAACGAGGATATCGACGGCAACTTCAATGTAGCCGCCGACGGTCTGCGGCAACCGGGCAGCTCGATCAAGCCCTTTGTCTACGTGGCCGCGCTGGAACGGGGCTGGAACGCCGCAACCATCATCTGGGACACGCCGGTCGAAATCCCAGCCTGGGACCCCGCCATCTCGAACTATGCGGTCTACCGGCCCCAAAACTACGATACCGACTTTCATGGCCCGGTCACTGTGCGGGAGGCGCTGGCTAACTCCTACAACATTCCGGCAGTGCAGACACTGCGTTACCTGGGTGCGTATGACGCTGCCCCGGCAGACCCTAACCGGGTGGTTGACGCTTACGACCTGATTGGGGTGCAGGCCCAGCAAGGCCCCCAAGATTTGCTGAGCTATAATGAGCGGGACGCGCTGGACTACCTGATCCGGCTGTTGAACCGGACCGGCGTCGAAAACCTGAGCACGGACAACCTGGACAATTATGGCGTTTCGCTGGCGTTAGGCGGCGGCGAACTCACCCCGCTGGAACTGACGACGGCTTACGCGGTGCTGGCCAACGGCGGCGTCTACGTGCCCCATACGGCGATTCGCTGCGTGCTAAATTCCGACGATGAGATCATATTTGAGTACGAAAGCGGCTGTCCCGGCAACGCGATCCGCACCGAGCGCAGCATCAGTCGCGAGGCTCAGGGTACGCCCGTTTTCGACCCCCGCATCGCGTTTATCATCAGCGATATTCTGGCCGATGAAGAAACGCGCCAAACTGAGATGGGCATCAACGGCGATTTGTACACCCCTAACATTCCCACCTCGGTCAAGACCGGGACCACCAACGATTACCGCGACAACTGGACGGTCGGCTATACGCGCAACGTGGTCGTGGGCGTCTGGACCGGCAACACCGACAACTCCCCGATGCAGTCCGGCATCTCCGGGTTGGATGGAGCCGCGCCGATCTGGAATCAGGTGATGATGGACATGCACACCAACCGCACCCTGATCGACGGGTTGGGCTATCGCCTGCCAGATAACGACCACTTGCAGCCGCCGCCGGGTGTCCGGACCGAACAGGTCTGCAGAATATCTCGTGCCAGTTTGCCGGATGCCAGCACCGATTGCCCCGCTGGACGCTACAGCGAGTTTTTCCTGAGCAGCCCGCCACTGGTGCCCGCCTACGCCGGTGGCCCGCTGGAGCCAACGGCAGCGATCCGCTACCAGAACCTGCCAGATAACGGACCGCAGCCGCAGATCGTCGATCCGTCGGGGTCGCTGGTACGCATGGCCGTGTTCCCACTGCAACCCGATATAGCGACCCGGCTGGTGGCCGACCATCGCTTGCCGGTGGAACCGCGCTACTGCCAGGTGCCGGTCGAAGTGCTGCGTGATCCGAGCTTCGTCCAGAGCGCTGCGGTGCAGGAAATGCTGTTTATTGTGCCGCCGATCAACGCGGTGGCTGCGCCCCTGCCCAGTTCCAGCCAGCCGATCCACAACGCCGACGCTACCAACGCCCGTACCTGGGCCCGCGATCACAACCTCGCCATCCTGCCGCAGTACGTGTGCACGGCTGAGATGCTGGTGGGCGGCTCATCCGGCCCCAGCGTCAGCACCGTGCCGGGCGTGATCGCCAGCATTGACGGTGTGTCATTTGGGGGCGCGTCAGCGTATGGCCAGAAGGCGATTTTCAACGGCACGGCTACTTTCCCCGACACCGGCAGCGACGATTTCTACCGCCTCCAGATTCGGGGTGGTGGCCTCGGTCCAGAGTGGCGCACGATTGGCGATGTCAACCAATGGCCCTACGCCAACGGCACCAGCGGCGTATTGGGCGAGATCGATCTGCCGCCTGGCACCTATGAACTGCTGCTGGAGGTCATCGTAGATAGCCAGATCGTGGCCACCGTGCCGTATACGTTCAGCGTGGGATAGCGCAGGCACAGCATAATATTATGCGGGTGATTTCGAGCTGAAGTCGCCCGTTTTTTGTCCAAATCGAATCACCTTATTGACCTAACAGAAAAGGAGGGGAGATGATTAACCCTTTGACGCGCGCGGGGGGCCTGGTCGTGATGGGGCTGGTGATAGTATTGGTGATCGCACTCATGACCGGGTGCGCATCCTCACAACCGGCAGCTTCCGCCCAGCCATCCCGCCAGGACCCTGGCCCAACGGTGTATTATGACCGCAACGGCAGCCCGCTCGACGACGGTTCCCCGTTCGTGGAATACGCCAGCCGCGAACTAACAGGTCTGCTGGTGAATGACGTACTGGTGCCGTCCGGCGAGATCGAGCAGGGCGGATTCCGCGTTTACACCACGCTGGATATCAATTACCAGACCCTGGCCGAAGCCGCTGCCCGCCAGGAAATTTCGGCCCAAGTTGGCAGCAATGTGTCCGACGCCGCCGTCGTGATCCTCAACCCGTCCACTGGCGAAATCCTGGCAATGGTGGGTAGCATCGACGCCAGCAGCCCAAACAACAGCACCAACATCGCTGCTGATGGCCTGCGGCAGCCGGGCGGCGCGCTCAAGCCGTTTGTGTATGCGGCGGCGCTGGAACAGGGTTGGACCGCCGCCAGCATCATCTGGGATACACCAGTCGACATCTTGCTTCCAGATGGCTCCACCTTCCAGCCCGCAAACTTCGACAGCACATATCACGGCCCGGTTTCCGTGCGGCAGGCGCTGGCTAACGATTACAACATCCCGGCGGTACAAACGCTGCGTGCCACAGGTGCCTATGACCCCGATCCAACCGACCGGAACACGGTGATCGATGCCTATGACCTCGTCGGCATTTCCCCGGAGCAGGGGCCGCAGAATTTGCTGCTCTACGACGATTTGCTCGCGCTGGATTACCTGGTCGGGCTGATGAACCGGACCGGTGTGACAAGCCTGAGCACAGACAGCCTGGCCGCTTACGATATTTCGCTGCCGGTGGGCGGAGGAATGGTGACTCCGCTGGAACTGACAGGGGCCTATGGCGTGCTGGCCAACGGCGGAGTTTACGTGCCGCCGACGCCATTCCGCTGCGTGACGACGGCGCAGGGCGACATCCTGTACGAGTATGCGGGCGGCTGTCCAATGGAGGGCACCACACCCAGCGCCCGCACGGTCAGCGTCACACTGCCGGGGCAGCCGGTGCTCGATCCGCGCATTGCGTTCATCATCAGCAACATCCTGGCCGATGAGCAGGCGCGCCAGCCCGCATTCGGTGCGACCAGCCCGCTGGACATCCCCGGCCTGCCAACCGCCGTGAAAACGGGCAGCACCATCGACGCCAGCGATGCCTGGACGGTCGGCTACACGCGCAACGTGGTCGTGGGCGTATGGGCCGGGAACGCCGACAACACTCCAACAGTCCCCGGCGCTGACCTGACGGTGGCCGCCCCGATCTGGAACACGGTTTTGACCGGTATCTACACCAATGCCGCGCTATTAGACAGCCTGGGTGATCGCCCGGCAGATGACGCACATCTCCAGGCCCCAGGCGGCGTCAGCGCGCAGTTGATCTGCGATGTTTCGCGGGCAAATCTGCGCGAGGGCATGACGAGCTGCACCCCGACCCTCACCGAGTGGTTCCTCAACAGCCCGGCGCTGGTGCCAGATTCCACCGGTGAGCTGGTGCCCACCACCCAGTCCCCCGTCACCGATCTGCCGGAGACCGGTCCCCAGCCGCAGATCATCGGGCCAGGCGTGGTGCGCGTGGAAGTGGTGCCGCTGGAAGCCGAGGTGGTCGCGCAGTTGACGACGACGTTCGCGCTGCCGGTGGAGCCGCGCTATTGCCAGGTGCCGGTTGAACTGCGCGCCGAAGCGCCGGACGCCCAACCGCTGCTGTTCCTGGTGCCGCCACCGCTGGCAGCGGACGCGGCCAATGCCAGGGCCTGGGCGCGTGCCAGCGGGGTCGCCATTGTGCCAGAGTATACGTGCACAGCGGAGATGCTACAGGACCAACCGGACCAGGTCGTCGTCGCCAATATTACGTTTCCCCCTTCCAGCGCAGAAATTCCCGCCTCGGCACAGATCGACGTGACCGGCAGTGTGATCTTCACGCCGGAGCAGGCGCAGTTTTACAAGCTCGAAATCCAGGGCGGCCCGTTTGAGCAGTTCGTCACGCTGGGCGACATCGAGGACAACCGGACCGCCGTTACCAACGGTGTGCTGACCACCATCCAGGCGTATGGCCTGCCCCCTGGCGAGTACACGCTGCAACTGGTCGTCATCGGACCGGACTCGAACTGGCTGCAAGACCCGTATGTGGTCCGCTTCACCGTCATCGAGGGCTGAATTGAGGGTTAACCACGAGCAAAAACTGACCAAGACAGGCCGCGACAGTCTACCAACACAAACACGAGACTATGCTACAATGCAGGCAACGTCAACGATAACTGGTGGAGGAAGGACTTAACGCGATGCTCAAACGTTTGATCGTGTTGATGGCGCTGGTCATGGTGGTGATCACGGTATTGGCCCCGGCTCCTGTCCCGGTCCAGGCGGTGCGCCCGCCGGTGCAGGCCAACATGGTGTACGTGCCCGATGGATACTTCCGCATGGGAACCACCATGCCGGAATACAACGAGGCGCTGCGGCTGTGTGACCAGGCCGGAGTCAGCAACTGCTCGCAGTATTTTAACGATGAACTGCCGGACCGGTTGGTGTATACCGATGCGTTCTACATTGACGTATACGAAACTACCAACGCGGAGTATGCGCAGTGCGTGGCCGCCGGTGTTTGCCGCACACCGCGCGAATTTTCGGCCTATTCCTACCCTTCGTACTACGGCAATCCCCTCTACGATAACTATCCGGTGGTCCATGTGTCGTGGTACGACGCGCAAACCTACTGTCAGTGGCGCGGCGCGCGACTGCTCACGGAAGCCGAATGGGAGAAAGCCGCCCGCTGGAACCCCGTCAACGGCGATGTCACCGTCTGGCCCTGGGGCGACCACATCGACAGTGGCTCCCGGCTCAACCTGTGCGATGAACTGTGCGCTTTCTCCGGGCGCTATCCGGTGCGCGATGGCTACACGGATATTGCGCCGGTTGGCAGCTATCCCAGCGGCGCGAGTCCGGTGGGTGCTTACGACATGTCCGGCAACGTGTGGGAGTGGGTGGCGGACTTCTACGACGAGGGTTACTACAGCTACGGTTCGTCCACCAACCCGCTGGGTCCCTACTCGGCTCAGGAAGTGGTGCGGCGCGGTGGATCGTTCAATAACCCGGCCCCCTTCACGCGCAGCGCGAATCGTGCAGGCGATGATCCCAACACGCAGGAGCACCGCATTGGCATCCGCTGTGGCAGCAGTGTGTCCGCCGTGCCCTACGCGACGTTGACGATTGGCGGGCAAGCGCTGGTCAACGTGATCGACGATACGCTCGCGCTGCGCAGCTCGCCCGGCGTGGGCTACTACCGACTGGAAGACCTGCCAGCGGGCACCGTCGTGACCCTGCTGGACGGGCCGCGCTATGCCGACGGCTATACATGGTGGCAGGTGCGTGCACCCAGCGGCAACATCGGCTGGTGTGTCGAAAGCGCCGACGGTGTCCAGACGTTGATGCCCATCGCGCGCTAAGCACGATTTCGTCAAACAGTCATTTTCAGGGTGTACCGGCGGGTGTGGTGCGCTCTGATTGTTAGGTTGCACCGACTTGTGCCGGGTGCAGCGGTGCTCCACTCCGTTCCGGACCGACGCGGGACCACAAGCAGGTCCGCGCGGTCCTTCAGCTCCGCACCGCACCGCTGCCGTCCATTCGCTAGCGCGGCGCGGCACGGCACGCAGGACTGCGCAAACACGCTTTTCCGTTTGCGTCGGTCCGCAGTGGCGTAGAGCGCTGCGCGGAAACCTGTCCCCAGTTTCAAGCACACCCCGCACATCAGCCAATAAGCGCCAACTCGCGGGTGAAGCTCCGGGCGGAATGGCGTATAATCGACCGGTCATTGTTACCGCTGCATACGTATCCTGTACCAGTCGCTGCTCAAAGGAGACACGATGCATTCCACCCCCACCGTTTGCCTGACCATGCCTTGCCACGATCCCGAAGGCCGCCTGTATCGCCAATTCGAGGCCCATCTGCCGACGTTGTTGGACGTGTTCGACGCCGTGACCGCGCACGCAAAAGATATCACCCATGCCGGAATGGTTGACCTGTTGATCGATGCGGGCGTCGAGGTGCGGCGCGAACCGGATCGCCGCGACGCCAACGGCATCCCGCTGATCGGAGCCGTGCGCCGCTCATGCCTGCAACTGGCGCTGGAAACCGGCGCATCGTGGGTGCTGTACTGCGATTCAGATCGTGCGCTGCACTGGGCCGAACATTATCCCGACGAACTGGCCGAGGTCGCCACCCAAATCCGCGCGTATGACTTCACGGTGATCGGGCGCACCGAGCGCGCCTTCACGTCCCACCCCCGCATCCAACGCGACACGGAAGCGATCATCAACCACGTCTACGGCCTGCTGAGCGGCACCACCTGGGATATCACCGCCGCCACACGGGGACTCTCGCGCCCGGCTGCCGAAGCGATCCTGGCCCAGCACACCGACGATACCTTTGGCGTGGACGCGACCTGGCCGCTGTTCATCC
>JAADYV010000523.1 GCA_010092855.1 Chloroflexota bacterium
CGTGCCGGTTAACGTAGCCCCGCTGCCTGCCTCTTCAGCAGACAGGTAAGGGCAAGCGTCCGTCAGAAGCCCCCGGATTTATCCGTGGGGAGTGTCACCAGAATGAAGGCGCATCGACAGGCACGTCTGGGTGCAGGCCGGTGCTTTTTTGATGTCGGGGTGTTAGTTGGGGGGGGATTATTCGCCCCTGCCTCCGCCTGCGGTATAATGCGGGGCAGCAAAGGAGACCACATACTTATGCAACAGATTATTGCCGAACTTACGGTTACGGATGTAAATGAATCCATTGCCTGGTACCACGAACTGGGCTTTGAGGTTGAGTTAGAGGGCCTGCGCGACGAGGACGGCTTGCAGTGGGTCAGCATGGGGCGTGAGGGGCGCTCGGTGTGGCTGCTGCGCGCCGACATCTCGCGGCACGAATCCCGTCATGCCCCTGGCGTGACGTTTTACCTCAACGTGGAAGACGTGGACCGGCTGTACAATCACCTGGTCGAGCGCGACATCAAGACCGAAACCCGCCCGCAGAACCAGTGGTACGGGCTGCGTGACTTTATCGTGCTGGACCCGGATGGTTTCTGCTGGGCGATCAACCAGTCGATTGCGCCGGAAGAAACGCCGCCCCATCCCCAGGTGGGCCAGCGCGGGCTGCTATAATCAATATCTAACAACGCACACATTCTGGAGGAAACTACATGGCAGACGTACCGGTATCCATTTTCCGTAAATACGACATTCGCGGTACAGTCGAAGAAGTTGACGGCAATCCCGCCCAGTTGACGCCGCGCGTGGCGAAGCTGGTCGGGCAGGCGTATGGCACCTACGTGCAGCGCGAACTGGGCTTGACGCAGGTGTTCGTGGGCGGCGACAACCGCCACTCGACGGACCCGCTGAAGGCCGCCGTGATCGAAGGCGTGGCCAGCACGGGCTTGCCGGTGACCGACATCGGCCCGGTGATGACGCCGACCGTGTACTTCGCGTCCGCCTCGCACGACAACGCGGGCGGTATCATGGTCACGGGCAGCCACCTGACCACGCGCTACAACGGCATCAAGATGGCCTATGGCAAGCTGGCGCTGGCCGGGGAACAAATCCAGGCGCTGCTCAAGCTGATCCAGACGGACGATTTCAAATCCGGCGCAGGCACGACGGCACAAGACCTGGACATGGTCAACCGCCACATGGCCACCATCCAGACGAAGGTCAACATGGGTGACCGTAAGCTCAAGGTGGTGGTGGATGCGGGCAATGGTCTGAGCGGCACCTACGCCCCGCCGGTGATGGAAGCGCTGGGCGTCGAGGTGATCTGCCTGTTCTGCGAGCCGGACGGCACCTTCCCGAATCACCTCCCCAACCCGGAAGACCCCGACCTGACCAAAGACCTGGAGGCCGCTGTCGTGAAACATGGCGCGGACTTCGGCATCGGCTTTGATGGTGATGCGGACCGCTGTGGCCTGATCGACGATCACGGCCATCACGTCGCGGCGGACCGGCTGCTGGCGCTGCTGGCGCGCGACCTGCTGACACGCCTGCCGGGGTCGTCGGTGGTGTTTGACGTGAAGTCGAGCCAGGTGCTGCCCGACCTCATCCGCGAGAGCGGCGGCGAACCGGTGATGTGGATGGCGGGGCACAGCCTGATGAAAGCCAAGATGCACGAGATCGGCGCGCCAATCGGCGGCGAGGTCAGCGGGCACCTGTTCATTGGTGAGGATTACTACGGCTTCGACGATGCGCCGCTGGTGGCGCTGAAAACCCTCGAGCTGTTCAGCAAGACGGATAAGTCGCTGTCTGAGGCGCTGGCTGAACTACCGAGTATGCCCGCCACCCCGGAGATCATCATGTCCGCGCCGGATGACGTGAAGTTCAAAATCATTGACGCCGTGCGCGACAAACTGCAAGACGACTACGAAGTGGTCACGGTCGACGGTGCGCGCGCGATCTTCGAGGTCGGCTGGGGCCTGGTGCGCGCCAGCAACACCCAGCCCGCGATCACCATGCGCTTCGAGGGACGGACGCGGGCGCTGGTGGCCGATTACATGCGGCGCTTCAATGATCTGTTGGACGATTATCCCCAGGTGGAGCGCGACGAGCTGTTGAAGCAAATCAAGGCGTTTAGCGAATAACGTGCTGTTGCCAGCAACACAATCGATTTTGAACCGGGGCGGGCAGTCGACGCCCCGTTTTGCGTACCCGGTTTAACGGACCCGGTGGGCAGCGGGTAGGCGTAGGAGATCGGTGTAGGTTGCTGCGGTGCATAAAGCGGTATAATACACGTTAGTGGAAAACATAACGCGCGCCGGATTCTGGCCAGTTGGGAGACACACTGGTCGGTTGGGGTGCGAACAAAACAGCCTGACAATAGAGTTTTTTGTGGAGGCGGGGATGAGTGTGGCAGACCGCATCTCAGAACTGTTGACTACCCTGGAAGAAAAACCCACCGACGAGCACGCGCTGGGGATGCTGCTGCGCCTGTACCTGTCCGACGAAGTGGACGGTGACCAACGCATCATGATTCGCATGAAGACGGCCACTGTGCCCGAAATCTGCGACGCCTACAACACGTGGATGAAAAAGGTCACCGCGTCGGATATGGCCTCTTACGTGCGGCTGCTGACCGGCGTGATCTCGATCACCGAGGGGCGGCCTGATCCCCACAGCGCCGCTATGCTGGTCAATCACCTGATCAAAGTCGCGGAACAGCAGGGCGTGGACGCAGTGCCGCATATCATGGCCGTGCAGCGCATTTCCAGCCAGGCCATGCGCGAGATGCTGGAAGAACGGATCGCCAGCCAGCGCCAACCTTTCCAGACGGAGGACGAGCGCATCGACGCAGTGCTGGAC
>JAADYV010000524.1 GCA_010092855.1 Chloroflexota bacterium
GACGGCGACTATGAAATCTACGTCATGGAAACCGACGGCACGGACATCCGCCAGTTGACCGTCAACACCTATGATGACCGCTACCCGTCCTGGTCGCCGGATGGCACCCAGATCGTGTTCCACTCCGACCGCGACGGCGACAACGAGCTGTTTGTTATGAACGCCGACGGCTCGAACGTGCGCCAGGTGACCTTCAACGACGCCAACGATGTTGAAGCCAACTGGTCGCCGGACGGCACGCAGTTGATCTATTCCTCCGACATTGACGGTGACGAGCAGGAACTGTACGTCATCAACGTCGATGGCAGCAACCCGGTCCGCCTGACGAATAACGACTTCTCCGATTGGGACCCCGAATGGTCGCCGGACGGCTCGCAAATCGTCTACTTCTACGACTCCGAAGTGTACGTCATCGACCCCGTCACGCTCCAGACGACTAACCTGACGAACGATCCCAGCCTGGACGACTGGGTCACCTGGTCCCCGGATGGCTCGCAGATTGCGTTCATGTCCGAGCGCGACGGCAATGAAGAAGTCTACGTGATGAACGCCGACGGCTCGAATCCGCGCCGCCTGACGAACGACTTTGGTAACGATTGGGACCCGTCCTTCGCGCCGGATGGCCAGTGGATTTCGTTCTCCTCCGACCGTGTGAACGGCAGCGACGACATCTATATTATGGACATCAACGGCGGGAACGTTACGCGCCTGACCACCTATGACGGCCAGGACTCGTTCAGCGACTGGCGTCCAATAGATGCCCCGATCGTGCCCAACCCGGACGGTGATGGCCCGATGATCATCGACGTGACACCCACGCTGCCGCCCATGACGCCGGTTGCCGCCGACGCGGACGGTGACGGCGTGCCCGATGACCAGGACTGGTGCCCGGACCTGCCCGGCGCGGTCGATTACTTTGGCTGCCCGCCGCCCTCGCCCACACCGTTCTCAGATCTGCCCCCGACCTGGACGCCTGCGGTCACGCCGCTGCCGACCGAAACGCCAACCATAGTTCCGCTTGACGTTCTCCCGCCGACTCCAATGGAAGGCAGCATGGACCGTACCGGCGGGCGCATCGTGTTCACCTCCGAGCGCGACGGCAACTACGAAATCTACACCATGAACGCCGACGGCAGCGACGTGCAGCGCGTGACGACCGATCCCGAAACGGACCGCTATCCCGACTGGTCCCCCACCGGCGATCAGATCGTGTTTTACTCCTACCGCTATGGTGACGCCGAAATCTTTACCATCAACGCCGATGGCACCGGGCTGAACCAGGTGACGGATCTGCCCGGCTCGCGCGAGATGGAACCGGCCTGGTCGCCGGACGGCAGCCGGATCGCGTTTGTCTCCGACCTGCCCGGCAGCATCGAAATCTACACGATCAACGTGGATGGCACCGGCCTGACGCAGTTGACATCGCACGGCGTGAACAGTTGGGACCCGCGCTGGTCGCCCGATGGCACGCATATTGTGTACAACTCCGAATACGAGGGCAACGCCGAGCTGTACATCATGAACGCGGACGGCACCAACGTGCGCAACATCACCAACAACTCGGCGCGCGACGACTGGGCCGACTGGTCGCCGGACGGCAGCCAGCTGGTCTTCATGAGCACCCGTGACGGCAACGAAGAAATCTACACCATGAACGCCGATGGCTCCAACGTCCAACGTCTGACCTTCAACGACTACGACGACTGGGACCCGCAGTGGTCGCCCGACGGCACGCAGATCGTGTACACCACCAACATCGACGGTGACTACGACATCTTCGTGATGGACGCCGACGGGGGCAACGTCACGCGCCTGACCACGACCTTCGGCAACGACTGGTTCCCCAGTTGGGAGGCGGTGGGCAGTGGCATGGCCCCGGTGCCGGTTGTTACCCCCGCGTTCGAGTTCGCCACGCAGGAACCGGGTGGTTAACCCTTACCCTCTTGTGAGCTTCAATACCGGGGAGCCGCCGTGCTCCCCTGTTTCTTTCCCTGGGCTATGATCCGGCGCGGGGTTGGCCGATCTGCTGCGGCGCGCGCGTATAAGTTTCAGGAATAGTAGGCGTTCAGCATTCAGGAGCACTCGCAACCCGGCTGGTTGATTGGCTGTTCGCTGTGATGCTGTTTGCTGTGCGCTGCTTTGGTTGGAGGAGAAGGGAATAGTCATCATGAAGCACGTTCAGAAGATGCTGTATCTGCTGGGCGCGAGCCTGCTCATCGCGCTGCTGGCGGCGTGTGGGGGTGATGGTGATGACGAATCACCGGACCTGGTCGCGCCGGGCAGCCGGAGCACGACCACCGGTGACGGCACACCGACACCCACCGGGGATCAGGCGCAGGTCGCGGCTGCCACTGCTGAGGCTAACACGGACGAGCTGCCGGTGTTGGACCCGCTGCTGGAGATCGGGCCAGGGGCGGCGTCGCGCGTGCTGTGGTCGCCGGATGGGACCTGGCTGGCGGCGGAGGGCGTGCGCGGCGTGTGGCGCTACGACGCCGGGGAGATGGGCATGGGCGAAACCGGGTCGGACGCAACTGGTGCGGACCCGCTGCTGCTGGCATGTCCGGCGGCCCAGGCCAGCTTCAGCCCGGACAGCGCGCAGATCGCGGCCTTGTGTGATGCGACCACCGTGCGCGTGTGGGATGCTGCGTCTGGAGAGCTGCTGGCCGAGTGGGAAGTCGAAAGCGCGGTAGACATCGGCCCGGTAATCAGCCCGGATGGGACCCGGCTCGCGGTGGGCAATGATGAATTCGTGTTCGAGTGGGATGTCGCCCCCAGTAATGATTCTGGCGCAGACCCGCCGCGCGACCCGGTGATGTACCCCGTGATGGAAGGCCGGCTGGTGGCGCTGGGCTATGACGCCGGGGGCAGCTTGCGCCTGGCCGAAACGGACGTTGACCCGACTCCACCGGAATATACGCCGGGGGGCTATCCCATCGGCAACGATGATTTCGACCCGGTGATCACCGTGCGCGAGGCTGCCAGCGACGAGCCAGTGAGCCGGTTGGTTGGCCTGGACAATGAAGCCCAGCAGGTTGTCTTCAACCAGGACGCGACCCGGTTGTGTGCATCCAACGGCCTGGCTGCCTTTGTCAATCGCGCCGAGGTTGTGGTCTGGGATGTGGAGTCGGGCGCGCTGCTGCCGCCGGTCACGGTCGAAGGCCGGTCGCCGTTCCGCAACATTGCCTTTAGCGCCGATGGCGAGCGCCTGCTGCTGGTGTATATCGGCACGCCGGTCGTGAGTGTGGGGACCTCTGGCGCAACCGAGCTACATCACTTCCTGTGGGTGTGGGACGTGACAGCGGGCGAGATCATCACCACGTTCGAAGACGATATCGAATTCTATAACCTCGAAGACCTGGCGCTGCATCCTGACGGCAGCCGGGTTGCGCTGTTGCAGGGGCGCAGCACCATCGACGTGTGGGACCTGGCGGCGGTCGAGCAAACCGCTACCGCCCCGGATTTTGCCAATTTCCCCTACGAGGTCGTGTTCAGCGTGGACGGCACGCGGCTGGTGTCGGTGGACCGGCTCATCCACGTGTGGGACGCTGCGACCGGCCAGGAAGTGGAAATAGTCGAACTGGAAACCGCGCGTGCCGATCAACTGCTGGGCGAGTTGGGCTTGCTGGACCCCGATGTGGATGTGGCGGGCGTAAACTTCGTTGTTTCTAGCGCGGTCACCTCGCCGGATGGCACACGGGCGCTGACCGGCATCGGCGAACCTGTGATCGCGGTGGTCGAACCGGAGTCCGGTGATTCGCTGCGGACCGAGATTATGGACACAGTGGTGGTATCGGCGGCCTTTACCCCGGACGGTAGCCTGCTGCTGCTGGGGCTGGACGACGGCACCATCGCCGTCTGGGCCTATATGCAGCGCGAGTTCATTACCGAGATCAACGCGGCCCCTGGTTCCGTCACCAGCCTGCAGGTCAACAGCGATGGCAGCCGGTTGGCGTCCGTCAGCCAGGACCCGGAGGCCGGTACTACACTGCAACTGTGGGACACCGAACAGCCCACACCGCTGTGGAGTGCGCCCATCAGCGGGCCGGTTGGCGGCGTGCTGTTCAGCCCGGACGAGGCGTGGCTGGCGGTGGCGGTTGGCCCGACGGTGGGGGACGTGTTCGCCGGGCCGTTCAACCCGGCGTTTGGCACCTCGAGTGCTTCCACATCTGGCACGACCCACGCCACGACCGCTCCGGTGGACATTCTCCTCTACGACGCACAAACCGGGGCACTGATCGGCAGACTGGCCGGGCACCGGGGGGCCATCAGCGGGTTGGTGGTCAACGTCAGCGGGCTGCGGTTGGCGTCGGGCAGCTATGATGGCCTCGTGCGCGTGTGGGACCTGGTGCCGCTCGCCGCTCCTGCGCCCCTAACCGACCCGTAGACTCGCGTTCGGGGGGCAAAGTCATTACAATGAACTCGTGACAACATATGGCAGAGGGAGAGGGTATCTCCCTCGCTGTTTGAACTGGTGTTTGTGACATATTCATATTGCCCCGGCCCGACGTCCATTCCCCGCGTTTCGCCGGTGTTGGGCGGCAAGTGTTCGTTATGTTCAAGGAGGAACCCCATGTCTCGTCTGACCATTGTGTTGCTGGTGCTGCTGCTGTGCCTATCCGGGCTGTCACCGGCGGGTGCCCAGGGCGGCCTGGACGATGCTCAAAAAGCCGCCGTGATCCAGCGGATTGATCGCGCGCTGCAAGCTATTGGCGACTTTTCCAGCTTCAGCGTCACCCATACCAGAATGAGCCGGTCCGATTTCTCGCTGACCTCGCCGGACGAAGAGCTGTTCATCAGCGGCAATGCGGCTTATGCCGCCACGCTGAACGTCATCAACGACATTATCCCCAACCTGCACGGCGTGGTCCTGGCCGATGTTTCAGCCATCAACAGCAGTGACGAGGCCGGTACCTACGACTTCGTCATTTCTGGCGAGCTGCGCGAAGTGAATGGTCAGCAGTATGTCAACGCCACGCGCCTGGCGGTTGACAACACTGGCCTGGACGATATGCCTGCCGGGTGGGTGGCGGTGGATGATCCCGCTGCGTGGCCGGTCCTAGCCGAGCTTCAACTGGAAACCCTGTTCTCCGACGCGGCCTTCGACCTGGACGTGATGGACGAACCCGACTTCTGGCAGTTCGCGGATATCACCGTCGAGGGCGGTATTATGTCCGATGGCACGCAGGTAGACGTCATCCGGATGCGCATGGAAGGCACGGAACTGGTGGCGGCCTTCGAGCAGTTCCCGGACGGCACCCAGATGGTGGCCGCTTTCGAGCAGTTCCCGGACGCGATCAACGACACGGAAGACAATTCGTTGGACGCCATGCTGCTGCAAAATCTCAGCCAGACCAGCAGCATGGAACTGTTGATCACGCTCGACAACGCCACCGACTTCCCGCGCCAGTTCCACCTGGTGATGAACCTCCAGTGGATCAACCTGGATTGGAGCGTGCTGAATGCCAGCGTGGAACCGGGCACCGGCTCCATTTCGTGGGTGATGGACTATGACGTGTATTCCGAGTTCAGCAACATCAACGCGAACCTGAACCCCATCGACGCGCCGGAAGACGCCAGCTTCGCCCCGCCGCCCGTTGTCGTCCCGCCGGAGGGTGTGCCCCCGGTTGACGCTCCATTGGACGAAACGCCGTTGGACGAAATGCCGTCTGACGAGATGTCAGGCGACGACGAAATGTCGGGCGACGACGAGATGTCGGGCGACGACGAAATGTCGGGCGACGACGAAATGTCGGGCGACGACGAAATGTCGGGCGACGACGAAATGTCGGGCGACGACGAAATGTCGGGC
>JAADYV010000525.1 GCA_010092855.1 Chloroflexota bacterium
CTGCCCTGGTCCGGTCGGACCATCAACTGCCCTGGTCCGGTCGGACCATCAACTGCCCTGGTCCGGTCGGACCATCAACTGCCCTGGTCCGGGAAAACCATTTCTTCGCTGGGCGGGCAGCCACATGATTCACGGATGATTAACTCAGTGCCTAGACGCAACTGGAAACCAGGAGAGGGGCCGCGTTCGATCATGTCGATCAGGTGCCGGGCGGCCTGGATGCCTAGTTCTTGTTTGAACATGCGCACGGTGGTCAGCGGGGGTTCGTGCAGCGGCCCCCAGGCCACATTATCGAACCCGACCACGGCCAGTTGGTGAGGCACATCGATGCCGTTCTCTTTACACGCGCGGATCGCGCCCACAGCAGTGGCGTCATTGACGGCGACAATGCCTTGCATGTCGGGGTAGTGGTCCAGGGCTTGCAGCAGTGCCTTCGATCCCATGTTCACGGTGGTGTCGGGCATGTAAATGACGCGCGGCGACTCACCGATTTCGGCCAGCGCCTGTTCATAGCCCAGGCGTCGTTCCCGGCTGCTGAACCAGTCTTTGGGACCAGAGAAAAACACGAGCTTGTGCAGGCCATGTACGTCGATCAGATGCTGCGTGATCTCGTAAGTGCCGCCTACGTTGTCGCACACAATGGCGTCGATGTTGGTTTCGGACAGCAGATTGTCCACCAGCAGGATCGGGACGTGGCTGGTGTAGAGCTGGATGATAAACGAGGCTTCCAGAGCCGGACCGACCAGAATCAACCCATCCACACGACTCTCGGTGAAGATGGGCATCCGCAGCGCATCACTCATCATCTCGCCATCGACAAACGTCGTAATGACATGATACCCGCGCTGGCGAGCTTCAAGGTCTATGCCCTGGACAATATGGGTGTGATAGCTGGAAATCGGTTGGGGTTGTTGCTGGTAGGTGACCAGACCCAGTGTAAAGGTGCGTGCCGTGGCCAGGCTTTTCGCGGCTACGCTGGGGGTATAGCCCAATTCACGCGCAATCCGCAGAATCTCAGCTCGCGTGTCCGGATGCACGCCGGCACGATCATTCAAGGCACGGGAGACAGTGGCTGTCGAAACCCCGACTTGTTCTGCAATGGCTTGCAGACTAGGCTTCACCATTAATTGTAGTTCCTGAATCACAAAATGTATTAAAACGCGCGTTGGTGTATGCCCCGTGTAAGCGCTTACAATTAAGATACAACAGTTTGTGCAGCCAGTCAAGCACAACCCAAAGCAAGCAGTGTAGTATCCGGTGGCGCGTCGGCAGGCCAATTCCGCAATCATCAGCCCCAAGAAACGACCAGGAACCTCCCCGCGAGGTTCCTGTTGATTCAAGCGTAGCGATATTCTGTAAGGACTCGGACTACTCCAGGCCGCTGACCAGGTCCGGGACGACCAGCGGGGCAGTGAACGCATCGACGCCGACCGTACCGCTGAGGGGGTAGACCTTGAGCGTGTGCTGACCGTCGCCCAGTCCATCCACCGTGAAGCTATCGATCTGGGTGCCCGCGTCCAGGTAGGAGTCCACCACCTGCACAACTTCGTCGTCTACTTCAATGGCCAGTGACCCGTAGCCTTCGCGTTTGACGTAGTCCACCGTGATCGACGGGCCATCAAAGGTCAGGGTCAGCATGGCACTGGTGTTCGCGCCGCTGGAGAGGAAGCTGCCGCCGCTGGCATCTGCCGCGTTGACGACTGTCCAACCCTCGACGCCCTCAACCGCGCCGTCGTCCGATTCTAGCCGCAGGGCTTGCGGCAGGATCGGCGCGTCGGGCACCGGTTCCGCCGTCGCCAGGACCTCGATGCGGTCGATGCCGATCATGGCGTTCACATTGGAGATCGTCACGTCGTGGATGCCAGACCCCAGGTTGCCAAACGTGAAGGGCTGCTGCCATACCACGCCAGGGGTGTAGGTGTAGATGTACTGGCAGCCGCCGTCGATGCATACCTGGGCATAGCCAAAGCCACTGTACAGCGTCTGGTAGAGCACCAGGCTCTGGCCGTTGATGCGGAAAGACACTGATGCCGAAGTGTCACCGGTGTAGTAGAACTGGTTCGCACTCGGACCCACGCCGGTGTAGGTGCCCCACGACCCGGTGTAGGACAGCCCGTAGTCCTCCTCATACGAACCGGGGTCCAACGTCACCGGGCAGTCCGGGATGACGTAGGCCGTATTCGACGTACTGGAGGTGCCGCAGTCATTGTAAGCCTGGACGGTGTAGCTGTGCAGGGTGCCGCAGTCCGGCAGCGTATCAGTGAAAGTGGTTACGTTCGCGCCGACTGCACCAATCTGCTGGCCATCGCGGAAGATGCGGAAGCCGCGTTCATCCGATGAGCCATCCGTCCACTGCAGGTCCACGTGGTACGGCTGCGAACTGCTGCCGGACAGGTTGCTGGGTGGGCTAGGCTTGCTACCCAACGCCACCGCGTCAAACGCAATCGGGCCTGTACCCTGGCTGGTGATGACGACGTCCTGCACGCCATCACTCAGCGGGAAACTGCTGGGCACCTGCCATTGCAGCATGGCCCCGTTGTTGGACACCGACTGGCAGTCACCATCGATGCACACTTCCATCGACCCGAAGCCGGGATACAGCACGTGGTACACCGCCAGGACGCGCGCCCCCATCAGGGAGTTGCCCAACACCCGGAAGTAGACGGTAGCGTTGGAATCGTAGGAGTAGACCAGTTGGCCCCCGCTGGGACCGGTATTGGCATAGGTCACCCAGTCGCCGGTGCGGTAGATGTTGGGGTTCGATTCTTCGAAGCGGCTGCCCATCAGCGTCGACAGCGGCGCGGGGCTGATGACCTCGATGCCGTCCAGCGCCATCAGGCTGCCCGACACACGGCTGATAACGACCACGTGATCACCGCTACCCAGGTTGACAAAATTGAACGGCTGCATCACCTCCAGCGCGGTACTGTAGGTGTCGATGGTCTGGCAGCCGCCGTCGATGCAGACCTCCATCAAGCCGAAGCTGGGATACAGCGCCTGATGCAGCGTCAGGACCTGCCCCTCCATACAGAATGCCGCCTGCGCATTCGCATCCCCGGAGTAGCTAATCTGGTTCGCGCTGGCCCCGGTGACCCCAATCGAACTCCAGGCCCCGGCGGTATACACGTCGCTATCCGTCTCTTCATAATAGCCGGGCGATAGGCAGTCGTTGCCACAGAACTGCGCCCACCCCGCGTCGTGGGCCTGGACCCACGCTTCGACCGTGGGATCACCGGTCCAGAACACGTTGTCCCCGCCGCACAACCTTAAATCTCCTGAGCCTATCGCCGTGCTGGTGATCGAGGGGGGGATCAAACTCTCCAGTTGGTTGTTGTCCAGATAGAGATTCCGCAGGGAGGCGGGGAGTGTGGGGATGTCACCGGTCAACTGGTTATGGTACAGGGCAAGGGTTCCCAGCGAGGCGGGCAAGGGGGGAATGCTGCCCGTCAACTGGTTGTTGTTCAGGTAGAGCCAGTTCAGCGACGAGGGCAAGGGGGGAATGCTGCCCGTCAAATGGTTTTGATAAAGAAAGATGGTTAGCAGCGACGCGGGCAAGGAGGGAATGCTTCCCGTCAACTGGTTTTTATAAAATACAA
>JAADYV010000526.1 GCA_010092855.1 Chloroflexota bacterium
CAGGGTGGACGCCGCCGATCCGCCCGACGAGGACGGCTGGATCACGCTCGACATGTGCTTCGAGTCGTTGGAGGTCGCCGCCAGCTGCGTGCTGGGCATGGGCTATGGGGTCGAAGTGCTCGATCCGCCCGATGTGCGCCAGCGCGTGGTCGCCGAACTGCGCAAAATGGCCACACATTACGGCGATGAACTCGCCCCGGCCTGATAATTCCCCTCGCTGTTACCCCGAACACATATTCCGCCCGCCGCCCAAAAAACGGTATAGTTGGCTTTGGTAAATTATGAGGGCGGACCGTGTCGAACCATCCTGTGAGCAATTGGCCTGTAAATAAATGGCTGTGGCTGGTGCTGTTGATGCTGGTGCCGGTGACCTATAACCCGGTCAGCAAATGGCAGTACGAGCCGGACCGCGTGGCGCTGATCCTGGCGCTGACGGGGCTGCTGCTGGCGGCGGCTGCCGTTCGGGGCGGGGTACCGCGTCTGGGCGGCTATCGCGTCGAATGGTGGATCGCGGGGTACTTGGCCGTGCGCTGGCTGGCAACGGCGTTTTCGGTGCTCCCACATTACAGCCTGTGGGGGGACCCGGCGTGGCGGAATGGCATGTGGCTGCTGCTGGCCGGCGTGGTGTTGTTTGGGCTGGCGCGGCGGCAGTTCACCCAGCGGACTGACCGCGAGCAGGCCATCAACCTGCTGCTGGTGGTCAGCGGGCCGGTGGCGGGGTATGGCGTGCTGCAAGCGGCAGGCTGGGACTTCCTGCACCTGGACGAAGGGCGCACGCTTGGCCGCGTGGCCAGCATCCAGGCGCACCCCAACTACCTGGCGGCGTACCTGGCCATGCTGCTGCCGCTGGTCGTGCTGCGTCTGCTGGTTGATGCCGGGCGGCGGCGCTGGGCCTGGGCGGGACTGCTGGCCGTGCAGGTGTTGTGCCTGGTCTTCACCTATTCGCGCGCGGGATGGCTGGCGGCGCTGGGCGGCGTGGTGGCGTTTGGACTGCTGCGCTTGTGGATGGCGGGCCGCCATCGTGCAGCGGGGGGGCTGGCGCTGATGATGGTGGCCGGATTCGTGGTGCTGCTGGTCTTGTCGATGCTGCCGCCGCTGCCCGGCGATGCACCGCATGTGCTGCAAACGATCACGTCCATGTTCCGCTGGGAAGGGTCCACCGCGCGCATTCGTCTGCTGGCCTGGGACGCCAGCCTGGACGCGATCCAGGCGCGCCCACTGTTAGGCACCGGTCCGGGCACGTACCGCATTGCGCTGGAATGGTACGTCAAACCGGAGTTAGCTCCCTACAGCGGGGCAGCGGCTTTGGGTGGGCGGGCGCACAACGGCTTCATCGAGGTGGCGGTGGAAAGCGGGCTGCTGGGCCTGTTCGCTTACCTGGGGCTGCTGGCGGCACTGGTGCTGCCCCTGCTGCGATCCGTACTCACTACGCCAGACGAGAACGGCCATGACGATCCACGCTTGTTCCGCGCCGCCATCCTGGGATCGCTGGCCGCCTACCTGGTGAACCACGTATTTTCGTTCGAGAGCGCAGCGACGGCAATGCTATTTTGGACATTCTCGGGCATGGCGCACGCCCATCCTCTGCCACCCCAGGTGCGGACCTTTTCCCCGCTGCGCATCGGTTGGGCGGCAGGCGTGGTGGGCCTGGCGCTGGCCGCGTCGATTGTGGTGGCGGACCTGTATGCTTACCGGGCGGACCGGGCAGCTTCAAATGCCGAGTGGGCGCAGGCGGTGGACAGCTTCGAGCAGGCGGCGAAGATCGGGCCAACACCGGAGATTTTCCGCTCCTCGCAGGGGTGGGTTTATGCGGCCTGGGCCACCGAAACGAAAGACGAAACGATCTGGCAAACGGGGCAGGCGGTCTATGCCGATCTGGTCACGGACCGCCCGGACGTGGTGGAGTATCACAAGCGCTGGGGCACGTACTTGCGCCGCTGGTATCTCAGCCAGCGCCAACCCGATCCCGCACTGACGCAGCAAGCGCTGGAGGTGTACAATCGCGCCCTATCCCTCAGCCCGGACGATCCCGACCTGTGGCTAGATCGCGGGCACGTGTATCTGGATAAGGGCGAACTGGACCTGGCGCTGCACGATTTCGGACAGGCCAACGCGCTGCTGCCCGACTATGTGCGCTATTATGGCGCGATGACCCGTTATGCCTTTTTGCAGGGGGACCGCGCGGCAGCCACCGAGTGGGCCGAACGCCAGCAGCAAGCGCAACAAGACTGGGACAACTGGGTATGGCGGCGCTGAGGCGTTTCCCACTCCCTGCACATACCCGGCTGGCCAGGACTGGACTGGGCACGCGCGGGCGGGCGCTGGCCGCGCTGCAAGCCCTGCAAGTGACCAGCGGCCTGGTGGGGCAGGCGGTGCTGCTGCTGCGCTGGTCGCCCCATACCCAGACGGACCTGTTCCTGCTGCTGAGCGGCGTGCCCTGGCTGGCGAGCGCGGCGGTCCTGGTCACCGGACTGGAGATGGCGCTCCCAGCCGCCTATCACCGCGCTCGTGCCACTACCGGCGCAGCAGGTGTGCAGCGGCTGGTGAGGCAGGTCCAGCGGCTCAGCTTATGGGCCAGTCTTTTGGCGGCGCTGGTCAGCGGCGTGATCGTGGCGCTGTGGGCGTCAGGAACCGGGCTTGCACCAGACCTCAGCGCGTGGATGGGGCTGGCGCTGGGTGCGCAGGTGATCCCGGCGGCGTTGAGCGGATTGTGGCGCGGCGTGCTGGTCGCGGAGGATCGCCTGGTCCGCGCGCGGATCACGCTGCTGGCGGGCAGCCTGCTGACGGTGACGGGCTATGCGCTGCTGCCGGGACCGGCTGCGTTTGCGCTGCCGCTGACGGCGTGTGCGGCAGTGGTGGTCGGGATGGCGCTGGCGTGGCGCTTTTTCCGCCAGGTGAGCATTGGCGCAGCAACAGCGGCAACAGTTAATCAGCCAGCCAAAGGCGCGGACAATCCTCACCTGGCGCCCTTGCTGCGATCCCTGCTGGCGCTGAGTGCGGCGGCAGGGTTGGTACACATCCAGGCGGTTGTCGAACGGGCGGTGGTGCTGTCCCTGGAAACGGGTGCGGTCACGGCGTTGACGGTAGCAAGCAAAGGCTGGGACGCACTGTTAACCGTGATCGTGGCGGCGTGTGTGCTGCCGGTCTTTCCCCGCTGGGCGGATTTTCACGCGCGGGAAGAATTCGACGCGATGCGACACTTGCTACGCTGGTCTTTGCGGCGTGCGGTGGTGTTGAGCCTGCTGGCGGCGGGGACGGTGGCCCTGGGCGTGATAATATACCGGGCGCTGCCGGTCGTTTGGGAAGCCGGGGACCAGGCGGCGGAGATGGCGCGGGCGCTGCTGCTGCGCTTCCTCCTGGTGAGTTCTCTGCAGCCGCTGATTCTCAAGCATTACGCCAGCGGCACGCCCTGGATTCCGGTGCTGGGATCGGCATTGGGCGTCGTAGTATTGGCCCTGGCTGCGCCGGTGCTGGTCCCGCGCCTGGAACTGGTCGGCGTGGCGCTGGCCACCACCTTAAGTGTGCTCCCCGGCTGGTTGGTGCTGGGCTGGTATGAATGGGGCCGGGGGCGATGAATGTGCTGATTGTCTCCCCCTGGCTGCCGCACCCGGACATCCGGCACGCGGGTGGCCAGCATGTGTGGCACACGGTCCGCACACTGGCGGAGCGGGAACACCGTGTCTCGGTCTTATGTTATGGGCGGGGCGAGACGCCGGAACAAGTCGCGCCGCTGGCGGTCGTATGCGACCAGTTGGCGGTGGTGACGCCCGCTTACTCTTGGCAGCAAAAACTCGTCGGTCTGCGGCAGGGCTGGCGCACGCCCTGGCGGCTGGGACGCCGCACCCACCACACCGCGCGTGCTCACCTGCGCACCATCTGCCGCGCTGTCGGGATCGACGTGGTACACTTCGCCTGGACGGAAATGGGGCGCTACCTGGACGCGGTGCCGCCGGGCGTGGGCACGGTCCTCGGCACGCTGGACGTGGAATACGTCGTGCGCCCGCGTGAACTGGCGCTGTATCCACCCGGCGGGGCGAAACTCCGCGCCGCGCGCCGCACTCGTCACCTGGTCCGGGCTGAACAGCGCTACGTCCGCGCTGCTGATGTGACGCTGGCCTGTTCCGAAGCCGACCGGGAATGCCTGCTGCGCCTGGCTCCCAATGCGCGGGTTCACGTCATCACACCCTGGATCGACCTGGATGCTGTCCGCAACGTGATTCCCCAGCCCGTGCCGGGGCGTCTGGTGTTCATGGGCGCGCTGGATCGCATCGCTAACGTTGCCGCCGCCGAATTCCTGATCGACGATGTATGGCCCCTGGTACGAAACTCCCATCCGGACGCGGCATTGCGTATTGTGGGCGCTTTTCCCCCGGACTCACTGCTCATGCAGGCCCAATCCGATCCGCACCTGACTGTTACCGGCTTCGTGCCCGACCTGGCAGCGGAATGGGCGGCGGCGGATGTGGCCGTGTGCCCTTCGCTGATCGGCGGCGGACTGCTGATCAAGGTGGCGCAGGCAATGGCAGCGGGCTGTCCAGTGGTGACGACGCCCAACGGCAATGCGGGCGTCAATGCACCGGACGGAGCGATTGTCGTAGCGGGGGATGGAGCAGCGTTCGCGGAGGCGGTGTTGCGGCTGCTGGGAGATCGTGCGTACCGGGCGGCAGTTGCGGCAGCGGGGCGAGAGTATGCGCTGTGGGCGTTTGATTGGGCGGAGAGTATGCGCAGGTTAGAAGCAGCCTACCACACCGCGATCCTGTGATACACTGGTAAGCGATTGGCTGTGTAGTAACGAGTAGCCCGGCTGCTGACCAAAGGAATCCCCCTTGACTGCACCCCATACACCCGGCTGCCCGCGCGTGGCGCTGGTCGTGGTTACCTGGAACAACCTGCGTGATACGCTCGTGTGCCTGCAATCCATTCGCACCCAGACTTTCGCCAACATTCAGGTGGTGCTGGTTGACAACGCCTCGCAAGACAGCACCGTCGAAGTGGTCGAGCGCTACTTCCCAGAAGTGTACGTCATCGCCAACGCAACCAACACCGGCTATGTCCACGCCAACAATCAAGGCGTTCGCTGGGCGTTGGATCACGGCGCGAACTGGGTGCTGCTGCTCAATAATGACGTGTGGCTGCACCCGGAGTCAGTGGCAGAGATGGTGCGTGTGGGCGAAAACAGGCCGGAGGTGGGCGTGGTGGGACCGGTCATGCAGCGCACGCTGCGCCCGGATATTCATGACCTGGGCGGCGACCTGGACTTCCGGTGGGGGCGGGTGCTGCTGCGCCACAGGACGCCCGCGCTCAACGGCCACGATACCTTCCCGATTGATTACGTGTGGGGCTGCACGTTGATGGCGCGCCGCGAAATCTGGGAACAGGTTGGTGGGTTGGTGGCGGTCTACGTGGCCTATTTCGAGGACGCCGAGTTGTGCCTGCGGGCCAAACGTCTGGGCTACGACACGGTGACGGCGCTGGGCGCGCAGGTGCGGCACCAGGTGGGGCTCTCCGGGGAAAAACGCTTTGCATGGCAGACTTACCTACGGATGCGCAACCACGCGCTGTTTTTCCTGCGGTTGGGCCGCCCCCAACACTGGCCCACATTGGTACCATCGCTGTTCCTGGTCCAACTGCCGCTTATCTTCGCGCGGTCGGCAAGGGTTTTCCTGGCACGCAAGCTGCGCCGCCGCAAATACGCGGAGCGCCCGATTACGCTGTGGGGCTATGAAGAACAGATTGTGCCGCCTACCCAGGATCAAATCGCGCGGTGGCTGGATGAAGCGGGTTATGCGGCGCATTGACGGCATCTGCATTGCCGCGCCCCCCGCCGGGCGCGAATAATCATGAATCGTTCCCCACAGTTCTCGGTCATCATTACCACGCACACCCGGCCCCGGCTGGTGGTCCAATGCATCGAGAGCGTGCTGGCGCAAACACTGCCCCCGGTGCACTACGAGATCATCGTGGTGGACGATGGCAGCCGCCCACGCACGGCGTGCGTACTGGCCCGCTACCGGGACCGGGTGTGTGTTTTCCGGCAGGACCAGCAGGGATGGGGCGTGGCGCGGCAAACTGGCGTGCAACACAGCCGGGGCAGGATCGTGGTGTTTCTGGATGATGATTGCGTGGCTCCACCGGACTGGTTGGCACGGTATGCGCATGTCTACGCGCAGTTTCCCGACGCGGGCGGTGTGGGTGGCGGGCTGCGACCGAGCGCGCGGCTGAACGTCGCTGGTCGCAAGCAGTACGCCGGGCATCTTGCATATTTCAATCGTATGAACGCGCCGTTGGGCGCACAGGCCGATACCTTTGGGCGCGTCTGGTTTACATTTGGCGGCAACCGCAGCTTTCGCCGGGAGGTGTGGCTGGCTGCCCAAGCCACCGCCAGCGCCTGGTACAGCGCGTGGTACTATGACGACACGCTGATCGACCTCGCGCTGCGCGAGCAGGACGCTGTCATCTTTTACGATCCGGCGATCTGGGTAACACACCATTATGTGCTGAGTGTGGCGCAGCGGCTGCGGGCTGCATACCGCTTTGGCCGGTCGGAACGATTTACTGCGCCGGTCCAGGCCCGTTTGGGGGCCACATCTGCGGAGCCACACACCGCACGCCGGTCCGGGCCAGAGACATGGTGGCCATCCCTGCGCCGCGATGCAGACGACGCAACTGTGTCCGGACTGGCCTGGTATGCGCTGACGCAGCCAGGGTGCTGGCTGGCGCGACAGTTGGGCCGGTGGCGGGAATGAACAAAATGAACCAAAACGAGGGCACACTAGTGGCACCCTCGTGACATTGGTTCTCAAGGCCCAGGTTCAACGCTGTGCTTGCAGCCGTGCGATATGCGTATTGATGGTCTCATCGTGGGGGAAGATCTCTTGCGCATGAGTATACAACTCGATGGCACGGTCAAGCTGCTGATTCTTTTCAGCTTCCCTGGCCGTTTCAAAAATCAGCTCCTGGGCGCGAGTGGGCATCCCGGCTTTGACTAGATGGAAGGCAATAATCATCAGGTGGCGGTCGATGTCGCCCTGCGCTTGCCAATAGTCGGCGGCAGCGCGGTGCAGCTTCTGGCGCTGCAGCCGATTCAGCGAGTCGTAGACAACGTCTTGGGTGACGCCATGCTGAAAACGGTAGGTACTGTCCAGTTGCAGGTCGATAATCTTCTCATGGACCAGTTCCCCCAACAGCGTTTCCAAGCGCAGTTCGTTGATGTCCTTGCCAACCGCTATGAGCATCGGCATCGAAAAGCCATCGCCGATCACCGCCGCGATTTGCAGCACAGACCGGATTTCGGGGGATAACCGGTCTAGCCGGCTGATGATCAACTCGCGGACATCGTCCGGCAGCGCACTGGTTTCGGCACCGTCCATCAGTTCAGCGACGGTCGCGGTTTGGGCCAGATGATTGTCCTCACGCAGCAGATGTAACAGCGACTCGATAAACAAAGGGCGGCCTTTAGTCTGGTTCCACAGCAGTTGCCCGAGTCGGGGGCCAATCTCCCGGACTCCGCACAACCGTGCCGCCATCTGGACCGTCTCGTCTTCGTCCAGGTCGCCCATGGCCACCTTACGCCGGATCGTCAGACCATCCAATTCATCTGACGGTTCGTAGGAGACCACGATCATCAGCTTGGCTTTTTGGATGTCGGAAATCACACGCTGTAGGATATTGCGCGCGTTTTGGTCGGCGAGGTGCAGGTCGTCGATCACCAACAGCGCGGGCGTGTCGTCGGTCAACGCCTGCAGGTAGCGCACAATTGCGTCCGGCAGGCTGGTCTGGCTCTGCAGTGACTGCCAGACAGATGGGTTTTGCGGTGGGAGGGTGGCGTCGAGTTCAGCGCGCACCATGCCAAAGATGCCAGAGTTCTCCGGCGCGGTTTTGTCTTTGGCCATGTCGTAAATGTTGGTACCTTCGGCTGGGGTGCGGACAGTGCGTCGGGACGACGGCGGGGTCAGGGTATCTTCCAGCGCGCCTGATTGTGCCAGCGTGTCGAAATGCAGTTGGCTAAAGACCGGTTCCAGGTCGTCCAGTCCTAACTCGCTCAGGCGCACGCGCAGCAGCCGGTGGCGCGCCTGGTCACTCTTGGCCTCGTCCAACTGCAACAGTTGAAAGATAATGGCAGCCCACACCGACTGTTCGCGGCGGTGCTGTAGCTGGCAATTGGCCCACGCTACCAGGAACCCGGAGTTTTCCGCTGCTTCCACAATCTGTTTGGTCATGCGCGTCTTGCCGACACCCGCTTCCCCGTGCAGCCCAAAGACCTGGCGGCGGCGTGGACCTTTGGCCTGTTGCAGCGCATACGTAAGCGACAGCAGTTGCAAGTCCCGTCCTACGAACGGGGTGTCCGAGGTAGCTGACATGCTCAATGGGGAGGAAGTGCTGGCCTTGACGAGATAGGCCTGGGTAGGCTGGCTTTTGCCCTTGAGCAGGAATGGTTCCAACCCTTCGGTTTCGAAGTGTTCCTTAACACGCTGCCACATGGTTGTGTTAATCAGAATTTGACCCCATTCGCCCTTGCTCATCAAACGGGCAGCCAGGTTCACATCATCGCCCATGACCGTGTATTCACGCCGCGCCCGCCAACCAGCCTCCCCCGCATACACGTGCCCGTGCGTGATGCCGATACGCTGCATCAGCAGGTTGGGCGCGCGCAGTTCTTCGGGCAACTCGTCTTGCAACCGGGCATTGAAGCGCTTGAGCTGGCGGTTCATCTCCAGCGCCGCTGTGACCGCGCGTTCAGGATCGTCGGGGTGTAGCACGGGCGCGCCAAACGTGATCAACAGCTTAACCCCGCGCTGGTAGGGATCGCTGCGGTTAAGCGAGCCACCGTTGGACGCAATCGTGCGCTGCATCAGGCTGTAGTAGCGGTCCAAGATTTCCAGGATCAGGGGCAGGTGTTCCTCGCCCCAGGCTTCGAGCATCTGGTCAAAGCCATTGAAGTGCACAAAGATAACGGTGGCTGGTCGATTTTCGGCCTCGATGTGATCGCCTTGCGAAACCAGTTTGTTGACCACTTCCCACGAGACAAAGCGCGCCACATTCTCCAGCCGCTCCAGATTTCGCTGCACGTCTTCCAGCAGGTTCTGTTCCATGAAGTCGAACAGGGCGGAGGTTTGCGCGCGCCGGCGGCGCGGGACGGTGAATTCGTAATCGCTCAGCTGGTCTCCCAAGTTGTCGATGACGTGGAAGAAGCCATCGCCCGCCGGGACGGTTTCGAACATGTCGCTGTAGGCGGCATTCAGATTGGGTGTGATAATCACGTCATCGCGTTGGCCAGCCGCCTCAGCCGCCATCGCCTGGCCCGGCAGCGTGCCCTGGATGATGTGATCGCGCTGCATGTCGTTGCCCACCAGTGCTTCAAACAACTGGCCCTGGCAGATGCCAATCGACATCGTCAGTTCGATATTATGCTCCCCAAACAACCGCTTGAGTTCAGGATGCTGAATCGGCTGGTATTTTTCGGCCATGGCGCGTTGCATGCGCAGCCCGGTCCGGATCGCAAACGGAGCTTCGTCTTCGCCGCGTTGCGCGGGGAAAAAGGTCAGCAGCGCATCCCCCGCAAACTTAAGCAACTGGCCGTTGGACTTGGCCAGAATTTCGAGCATGGTCGAGAAGAAGTCATTGATGATCTCGGTCAGGATATCGCGCCCTTCGCGTTCGCTGGCCTGCTGCAGTTTTTCTGACAATGCCGTGAAGCCAGATACGTCGGCAAACATAAATGTACCGGGGCGCAGTTCGACGTGGTCTTGGGTATGGAGTTGTTCGTTATCGGCAATGTAGCGGGGCAGAAACGACGCAATCGCCTGGTGCAAACTGTTCAAGCGGCGGATGGCGGTTGTCAAGGCTTGTGATTCCGGGAATTGCTGGAGCAAGTCAGTCGGCAAAAACCGGCTGAGACGGGCATTTAGTTCGGGGTCCTGGTTCATCGCGTTGTTCACCAATCCAGCAGGGCAGAGACGCCGGGATTCGAATCGTTAGCGGATGGGTCGTCGTCGTTGTTGTTTGCATCTTCTGAATCGTCGTCTGATAGACGATCACTCAAGGACTCCCAGACGGTGGCGGCCAGCTTGCTCCCCCGTTTGCGGCGCAGATTGATTTTGTACCGCACGGTGGGCGGCTCGCCCATCACGATGAGCCAGTTGTTCTTCTCCAGTTCATCCAACACGCCGGGGAGATTCTCAACGTCACCGAACCTGGCTTCGACTGCCGCGAGCGCAACCCCGTCGGAAGACGAGCTGGATTCTTTGTCACGCAGCAGCCAAAACATGATCGAACGCTGTGGTTCTGTCAGTCCGGCGATGTCCAGCGGCGTTATGCCTACTGGTTTATCGTTGTCGTCGTCATCACCAAGCTGATCCATCAACTGGTCATACAGTCCCGACATGCTGGCCTCCACTCACTTAATAAATATCTGGCATTTCTATCGGTTCAGGGTGTGGACGGCAAATGCTGCACCAGATGGCGTCGGCCACCACAATCGCTTTGGGCGTCTGGTTGGCCCCGACAAAAACGGTTAGAAATAGTGGCATTTTTGAGGCGTGGTCTTTGCACACAAAACGCCCACAAAAGCGACAACTGGCCTCGGCGGATTGATCACACACCCAACATTTTGCTGACATGGTTTCTCTCTTTGTTGAACGGCGTGGTATACAACGATGCACCGACGCGTTGCTGGTTATACCAACTTGAACTGGTCATAAACGCTGATGACATGCTAACGTTTGCTTCATCAACACGTCTATGCTTGCACTACTTTGCCGTCTCCAGGTCATCCACGATCCCCATCACGGTTTGCGACCAGTCGTGATCGGGGTATAGTGCAGAGAACACGTTATTGCTGGCGTTGGACGCCACATCTTCTGACAGCGGCAGCACACCGGCCACCGGCACGCCGTAGGTTCCTTCGATGTCGGTCTTGACTTTGGCAAAGTCGTAGCGTGTCAGGGCTTTGTTGACCACCAGGCGCAGGTGCGGCACATCCAACTTGCGGGCTACGTCCACCGTCACCGCAGTGCCCTGGAAGTCCTGGCTGTCTGGGCGCAGAATGATCACCAGCGCGTTCGAGACTGCAATCGACAGCAGGGTTTCTTCATTCAGGCCGGGGTGCGTATCGATGAACAGGTAATCCAGTTGCAGTTTTTCCAGCAGGGTATGGAAGCCCTCATTCAGCAAGCCAACGTCGTACCCCTCACGCAGCACGCGCGCGATCTCGCCGGTGCG
>JAADYV010000527.1 GCA_010092855.1 Chloroflexota bacterium
CGAATGGCCCGCAGCGCACCCAGGGCCATAAGGTCGCTGGCAACAAAGACTGCTTCTGGCTTGTAAGGGAGCAGGCGGCGCATCCCCATGTAGCCACCGATTTCGGTGAAGTCGCTTTCGGCAATCAGGCTGTCGTCGCAGGGCAAGCCGAGTTGTTCCATACCGTGGCGGTAACCCTGCAGTCGGTCGTAGCCGGAAGTCAGGTCCATGCGACCCGTCACAGTAGCAATGCGCTTTCGGCCCAGGCGTGCCAGGTGTTCGACAGCTTGTTGGGCACCACGTTGGTTAGTGGTGTCTACGTAGTTATAGGCCTGATCATTCTCAAAGGGGCGTCCATTACAGATGAACGTGCGACCCCGTTCGAGCAGGGTGGGGGGAAACGGATCGTATTTGGAGGTTGAAGCCAGAACGAGCCCATCAACCAGACGATTGTCCAGCGCGCGCCGGTGCAGATGTTCAGATATCGATTGTTGGCCGGTCAGCCACAACATCACATCGTAATCTTGTTCGTTGGCTCGCGTGGTGATGGATTGGATCAAGATCGAAAAGTAGGGGTCCGCGAACAACTCATCGACCAGATGCGGGATATAGATGCCTAAAACCTGGGAGCGTTGGGTAACAAGAGAGCGAGCGGCAACATTGGGGGTGAAGTTATGTTCTTCGATAACTTCCAAAACGCGAGCCCGTGTGGTTTCACTCACATTGGGGGCATTATTGATAACCCGCGACACAGTGGAGCGCGAAACGCCAGCGAACTTGGCAATGTCTTCTAAGTTTAACGACGGTTTTTCGGGGCCCATGCTGGGAGCGCTCCCATGCTTTCTTAAAAAAATAATAATGGTATCTTAAATTACGGGTCGTAATGTGGCGGTTTTATCAATGTTGTTGGATTAATTATGACCCTACAGAGAGTTGCGATCCCAGTATTGGTTGCAAAATGTGGGAGCGCTCCCATCACCTACCACTATAGAATTAGTAGTGTTTTATGTCAAGTGGGTCGAAAATGTGTCCTGATAAAGATCATGTCTGGTGCATGAGGAATGTCATATTTCTTCAAAAGCGCGAGGCTAAACCTACCCAAAACAGGCCCTGCCTTTCAGCAGAGCCTGAATGTTAAGACTTCTTTCGATGGTTTTAACCTAGCAGTCCTGAGTCAATCAGGAATTGGAACGCCACATCAGCGGGTTCCTGATCGTTGCCGTCCACTTCCCAGTTCAACGCCGACATGGTGTCGCCGTCCAGTTGCTGCATGAGCATGTTGAGGATGACGGCCACACGAGGGTCATTCTCGACAATGCTGGCGTCAATGACGGGGGCTACGTTGTAGGGCGGCCAGAAGCTCTGGTCGTCTACGAGGACTACCAGGTCCAGCGCGCTGATCTGGCCATCAGTGCCGAAGCAGGTCGTGACATCAAGGTCACCTTCAGCCAGGCCGCTGTACTTCAGGCCCGGGTCGAAGGAAAGCACGTCGCTGAAGCCGAACTCACCGTATGCGTCGGTCAGGCCAGGGAGACCATCGGGACGATCAATGAACTCCGCGGTGGAGCCAAAGACCAGACCCGACGAGTTGGCCTGCAAGTCGCTCACGGTCACGATGCCCAGCTCGTCGGCGCGGGCTTGCGTCATCGCCAGGCAGTAGGTGTTGTTGAACCCGCTCGGTTCCAGCCAGTCCAGGCCCCATTCAGCCATGTATGCTGTATCGACAGCCATGTAGATGTCGCCGGGGGTCATGCTGGGATCGTATTCCATCTCCAGGTGGGTCAGGAAGCCGGTGCCGGTATATTCAGCGTAGACGTCGATTTCGCCCGCGACCAGTGCGTTGTGTGCTGCAGACGTGCTGCCCAGCGGTGTGAACGATGCGTCATAGCCGTATTCCTGCAACAGCAGCGCCATCAGGTTACCCAGAACCAACTGCTCGGTGAACTGCTTGGACGATACATCAATGCTCACCTCCGCCGGAGCCGGCAGCGCGCTCGGATCGGGGATGGTGTCAAACACGTTGTCATAGAAGAACTCAAACGCCACATCGGCGGGTTCCTGATCGTTGCCGTCCACTTCCCAGTTCAACGCCGACATGGTGTCGCCGTCCAGCGCAGCCATCACCGCGTTCAGGATTACGGCGATATAGGGGTCCTGGCGGATCAAGTCCGCATTGATGACTGGGGCGACAGGATAGGGTGGCCAGAAGCCGAGATCGTCTTCAAGCACTACCAGGTCCAAGGCACTGATCTGGCCATCGGTACCGAAGCAGGTCGTGACATCAAGGTCACCTTCAGCCAGGCCGCTGTACTTCAAGCCAGGGTCGAAAGAGAGCACGTCAGCGAAGCCGAACTCGCCGTAGGATTCGGTCAGGCCGGGCAGACCATCGGGACGATCAATGAATTCCGCGGTGGAACCAAAGACCAGACCCGACGAGTTAGTCTGCAAGTCGCTTACGGTCACGATGCCCAGTTCGTCGGCGCGGGATCGCGTCATCGCCAGGCAGTAAGTATTGTTGAAGGCGCTGGCATCCAGCCAGTTGAGGTCCCATTGCTGGGCATATTCTTGGCTGACAATCTGGTAAATATCTTCGGGACTCTGAGACGGATCGTACTCCAGTCCAAGGTGAGTCAGATAGCCTGTACCCGTGTATTCGGGATAGACGTCGATTTCGCCGGCAATGAGCGCTTCGTGCGCCGCAGCCGTGCTGCCAAGAGGGGTGAAAGTGGCATCATAGCCATATTCTTGCAAGGCAAGCGCCATGAGGTTGCCCAGAATCAACTGCTCGGTGAACTGTTTCGACCCGATCCGGATACTGAGGCCCGAATCCTGAGCTTCTGCTGGAGACGTGTCCGCCAACGGCACTGCCAGCGCACTCGCCAACAAAACGAACGGCAGTAACAAGCTGAGCGCAAAAGTAAGGCGTTTCATGCAATCACTCCTTGTGATTCTAACTGTGCCCACGCTTCAATTGACCGGCCCAGCCAGGGCACAAACTGGGCTAGCCAGGACAACGCGCTAGGTATCTCGCAAACCGCGCGGAGTCAGCAAGTTTTCCAGCCATCCAAAGAAATATTCGAGGAAGATCGCCAGGATGGTGGCCATGATAGCGCCCGTCAGCAGAATATCATCGCGACCAGAGCTGTCGCCCCGATAGATCAGGTCGCCCAGCCCTCCCCCACCGATAAAACCAGCTAAAGCTGCGCTGGCGACGAGTAACACCGCTGACGTGCGAATGCCGGCCATGATCACCGGCATAGCGATGGGGATTTCTACGCGAAACAGCACCTGCAAATCGTTCATACCCATGCCGCGCGCGGATTCTTTGATGTCAGGTGAAACCTGGAGAATACCGACCGAAGTGTTGACCAAAATCGGGAGAATACCAATAAATGCTAGTGCGACCAGACTGGGGTTCCGTCCGATAGCGCTGATCTCGATGATGTCGCGCCCAATGATCGAGGATTCAACACTTGCTACGCCATCATCAAGAGAACTTAGCAGGGGAAGCGCCAAGGCTAGAACGGCCAGGCTGGGCAAGGTACGGCCGATGTTGCCCAGATTGATTAGCACGGAGCGCACCGCTTCCAGGCGGGATGCGAGTATACCACCGACAATGCCGGCAAACAGCGAGATGCCCAGCGCCCACATAGTCAGGTCGAGATGGGTTCTGAGTGCCTTGCGGACTTGTTCGGGTTCTTCATGCATCCAGGAGTACATGATCGTCAGCGGCTCTAGCATAGCCGCACCAACCAGGTAACTGGCCGCGATCTGCGTAGTATTGGCCAGGCCCATTCGCAAGTGCTGCCAGTGATTGGGTTGGTCGGGAGCCGGGTCATCAACCAGCAACGCTGCAATGATAGCGCTGGTAAGTGGTGGAAAAATGATGAACGGGAGAATCTGCCGGTGGTTTATTTCCAGAAAAGGTAGACTGGCCGCCATGACCATGAGTACACCAATCAACGGCGACGAATGAAGCTGTGTGAAGAACATCTCGATACCGCCCCGGATGATGCTCAATGCGGTGTCGACGCTTGGGTTGTGCAGATCGCGTTCGTGACGTTTTTCAATGGTCCCATCTACAGACAGCTTCAGGTTACCGAACACAATGCCGAGTGCGACACCCAAGGCGACTCCGAACACCAGGCCGACAGGCAAATCGCCAAGGTGATCGACCATGGCCTCCTGCGACTCGGGAACGACTGCCAGATATACCAGGGAACTGCCCAGAAAAGCCAGGCTCACCATGACGATATCGTGCCAGCCGGAACTGAGCACTTTACGACGTTCGATACGGGTGCGCGTCGTGTCACCAGTCCGAGCTGCATAATAGCGCATGGCAAACACAAACATCGTTGGCAAAATGAGCAGCGCAAGCAGGATAGTCGCCGCGATAAAACTTAGTTCCATAAACGGCAAGACCAGCGCGCCAAGGGCGAGCACCGGAGTCAGAGGAGAGGTCTGCAGCCAACTTCGGCGCGTGTCCTGGGGAGATTTGAATTCCCGGATCGTGAACTGCGCAAACCCGATGCCGGTTCCGCCCCCCACACCCAGACTCAACACCATAAGCGGCAGATAAAACAGCAGCATTTTCTCGAGAAGCTGGGAGTCAAATTCCGCGATTGTGCCAATCATACCTCTTGTTCCTCGTGTTCATGTTCGTCGGTGTCGTGGGCGTGCCTACGGAACCAGAGTGACTTCAGGTATGCGCCCAGAACCATCAATAGTGCGCCATAAATCGAAGTTCGAAATCCGCTTTCGGTTTCGACCTCCGTAATCCGTAAGCTGACGTTTACGCCTGCGGCGCGAAATTCATTAGCCAGAGAACGGAAGAAAAAGCTGAACTTGTCCAACTCACCGACTGCCCGGCGTGTTTCGAAATGAAAATGGGCCAGTGGGAACAAGGCGAGCAGCCCGCACAACAGTAACAACTCGGCAGATGCGCGGTTACCGGGCCCGCGTAGTGTGTTATAGATTGCGAGCAGGCCGGCCAAAATCCCAAACCAGGGCAACAGGCGCAGTGATTGCTGGATCGGCTGGTCCGACTCGACCTCAGTCAGATCAAAGCCCGACATGTCCAGCAATCCTGCCTCGTCGAGCAAAGCTTGATTGTCAGCGTTCTCCGCGATCCTTTCGTCATACGAATAGGGCTTAACCCAGGTGCCGCTGAAATAACCCAACAGCAGCAGCAACGCCCCAAGCATTACCACTGTATCCGGGTTTTCGCGTAGATGATCCCAATAGTCGGCCAGACGCTCGCCCAACGACTTGAAATCGCCGGTAACACCTGGTGAGACACCCTGTTGCACCTGGCGCAACAACACCTCGACGGCCAGTGCCATGGCCGACGCGACCACCGCACCGGCAATGATTTTGTCGTAGCGATCTGCAGCGGAAAGCCCCTCGAAGATCAAGTCGCCCAGCCCGCCAGCGCCGATAAAGGCGGCGATGGTTGCCAGGCTGATAGCGGATACGGCTGCGATGCGGATTCCGGCGAACACAACAGGCAAAGCCAGAGGGATTTCAATGCGGAACAAGATGCCAAGTGATGTCATGCCCATGCCCCGCGCGGCCTCGATGATATTGGGATCGACGCTGTCGATGCCCACTGCTGTATTGCGGATGATGATCAGCAACGAATAGAGCACGAGCGCCGCCACCGCAGATTTGAACCCGATCCCCAACAAAGGGATCATGAGCACAAACATCGCCAGACTGGGAATGGTGTAGATCACCCCGGCCATAGTCAACACCGGTTCGTATAAAAACCGTAACCGGGTAACCAGTACCCCCAGGATAACGCCCACCAAACTGGCAATCAGGATGGTCACGACAGTGATATATACATGCTCGGTGGCGAAGTCGAAAATGCGATCCGGATGGTCGAGAATGTACTGCATACTCTTATCCTTCTTCGCCGTTTGTACCAATGGCGGCCTGGACGGTATCCAGCGTGACGACGCCGAGATAGTGGTCCTCGTCATCTACGACAGGCAGTTGTTTCAGGGTATTGCTTAACATTTCGGAGAACGCATCGCGCAGTGTCGCCTGGGTCTCGGTATAGACCTGGAGCTCCTTCATGATATCCGCGACTACGCCGGAATTGTGACTGTGCGCGTAATCTAGCGTGATATACCCCCGCACGCGCCGTTCGCGGTCCAACACCACCAGGCTGCGTACTTCCCGTCGTTCCATGCGTTCAATGGCAACTTCAGTGGCCTCCGTCATCTGAACACTGGGATGTTCCTGGTAGGCCTCGCCCACGCGGATCAGGCTCAGGCGTTTGAGACCACGGTCGCTGCCAACGAAATCGGCCACAAAATCGTTGGCGGGCTCGGCCAGGATTTCGTCGGGCGATCCGATCTGTTGGATGATACCGCCAATCTGCAAAATCACGATTTGATCGCCCATTTTGATCGCTTCGTCGATGTCGTGCGTGACGAACACAATGGTTTTATGGAGCTGCTGTTGCAGACGCAGGAACTCGTTTTGTAGCCGGTCGCGTGTGATGGGGTCAACCGCCCCGAAGGGTTCATCCATCAGCATGACCGGGGGATCGGCGGCAAGTGCGCGCGCCACGCCGATACGTTGCCGCTGGCCCCCGGACAATTCGCGCGGGTAGCGGTCCCGGTAAATGGCGGGGTCCATCCCGACCAATTCGATCAGTTCATCGGCGCGCTGGACAATCTTGGCATGTTTCCAACCAAGCAGCCGGGGCACAACGGCGATGTTCTGTTGAATCGTCATGTGTGGGAAAAGCCCGATCTGTTGGATGACGTATCCAATCGTCCGGCGCAGTTGGACCGGGTTCATGGCCCGTGCACTCTGACCATCAACGAAAATCGCGCCTTCGGTCGGTTCGATCAGGCGGTTGATCATTTTCATGATCGTGGTTTTGCCGCAGCCCGAAGGTCCAATGAGCACACAGGTTTTGCCTTCGGGAACCGTAAAACTAACTTCGGCTACTGCAGGCTGGCGCTGCCCTGGATAGATTTTCGTGACATTTTGAAGTTCAATCATAGGGTTCTTTGTCCAGACATCGTGCAACCGGCGTAAATGGCTAGGTGTTGCCCTGGCAGTTCTGGCAGATCATAAAAATGGTGTGGAGTGTGACAGACCGACACCGGACAATTACGAGCGTGTATAGCCACTCAAAAGCTTTGCTTTGAGAAAACACGCTTCGACAAACTGAAAGGGCTAGACCCAGAAACGTGGTGTTGAAACAGAACGGAACTTATTGACAACCAAGCAGACTCTAATTATCTCGCCTGCGGCTGATGAATTACTGAAAAGTAAAACGAATGTCAAAATAGCCTACTCGTGAACACCCGTAATGTTACCCTATTGCTGCTGTTTTTCCAAAGAAAGATAAACGTAATTCGCCCCAGGGTAAACTTCAATCTTCTTTTTTGGGTGCAAACCAGACCAGTTTTATCCAAACCCCGACAAAATAGATTTAAAATTGTGATACTATAAAGGTGTGCATTCAGACCATCAGGAGAGAGAGTGTTATGCGGGAAGACGCCAACCACACATCACGCGGAATGGCGACTTTTTTCACAGTCTGGGCCGGGCAGTTCATTTCGGTAATCGGTTCCAATCTGACTATGTTTGCCTTAGGCGTATGGGTCTACGAGCAATCCGAAGCCGTGACCCCGTATGCGCTGGTATGGCTGGCAGCGTCACTGCCGCAGGTTTTGCTGGCTCCGGTGGCTGGGGCACTGGTGGACCGGTGGGATCGTCGCTGGGTGATGATCCTGAGCGACTGTGGAGCTGGGTTGAGCACGTTGGCCATTGCGCTGTTGTTGTTTGCCGGCGACTTGTCCACTGGTCCGATCTATGCCGCGGTGTTGATCGCGGCTTTGTTCAGTGTCTTTCAGTGGCCTGCGTATTCGGCGGCGACCACCTTGCTGGTGCCCAAGGAGCATTATGCCCGTGCCAGCGGCATGGTCGAGATGGCACAAGGCATCGGGATGCTGGTTGCGCCCCTGATTGCCGGGCTGCTGATGAAATTGGCCGGGCTCAAGTTAGTGCTGCTGATCGACTTCACGACGTTTGCGTTTGCGGTTGGCACGCTGCTGGTGGTCCGGTTCCCACAACCAACGGCCAGCGCTGAGGGCGAAAAAGCCCGGAAATCGTTGTGGCGCGAACTGATCTTTGGTTGGTCGTATGTAGCAGCACGCCGGGGACTATTGGCGCTGTTGGTCTTGTTTGCGGTCAATAACCTGTTCACCGGCATTGCGACGGCGGTAGTGGTCCCGATGCTGCTGGCCTTCACCTCCGAGGCCACGTTGGGGACGGTCATGACGTTGGGGTCCAGCGGTGCAATTGTCGGCAGTATCGTGATTGGGGTGTGGGGCGGTCCCCAGCGGCGCGTGCGCGGCGTCATGGGCTTTGGGGTGCTGTTTGGTCTGGGTATGATGCTGATGGGTCTGCGGCCATCTGCCGTGTTGATCACCCTGGCGCTAGGGTTGATGATGGGGTGCATGCCGATTATCAGCGCTTGCAGCCAGGCGATCTGGCAAAGCAAGGTCGAGCCGGACGTACAAGGGCGTGTGTTTGCCGTGCGGTCAATGATCTCGTCCGCGTCGCTACCAGTCGCTTACCTGGTCGCGGGGCCGCTGGCCGATGTGGTGTTCGAACCGCTGCTGGTCGATGGCGGTGTGCTGGCGGACAGCGTTGGTCGTGTGATCGGCGTAGGGGCCGGGCGCGGCATCGGGTTGTTATTGATGTGCATGGGGGCGTTTTTGGTTGCCAGCCTGGGGCTAGCATACCTCTATCCGCGTTTGCGCCTGGTCGAAGATGAGCTGCCAGACTGTGTAGGTGCAGAACTGGTTATGGGTGATGCCGTGCCGGTTACAGCTGGATAGGCAAACTCATTTTGCCTCCGTGATGAATAATTGTGTTTTCATTAAACTTGCATGGTTGCGTATTGAACTAATGGGGCAAAATGCTTTAGGATGGATTAAACCAAAGGTGGGTGAATTTTGAATACGTTGATTCATGCTTCAGATAGTGTGCATACAACCAACATGCAAGCACAATTCGAAGTGCAGATTGTATCGAGTGTCACCGCAGTAGATCGAGCAAGCTGGGATCGGTTAGCCGGTACACGGCCATTTGCCAGCTATGATTGGTACCAGTTTGGCGAACAAGTGCTGGTCGGGGATGAGCCAGTGTACATCATTCTGAACTACGATGGAAAGCCAGTGGCACGTGCCACGTTCTGGTTCACCCGCCAGGAACCCGTTCCCGCTGGCAGCAAGTTGGTCCGGCGGGTATTGGAAGGCGCACTCCGGCGTTGGCCGTTGTTTGTCTGCCGGTCACCGATCAGCAATGCGAATGGCCTGATTCTGCCCGATTCCCCCCTGCGAGATGCGGCAGTGCGCATTATCACGGGCACGGCTCTACGGTTGGGCCGGGAACGCAAAGCCTCGTTTGTTGTCTTCGATTATCTGACCCGGGAGCACGAGGACATCACCTGGCCCAACTCGTTCATGACGATGGACGGTCTTGATCCAGGCACGTATCTCGAATTGGAGTGGCCGGATTTTGACAGCTATGTGGCAGCACAAAAAAAGTCGATGCGCAAAGATTACCGGCGGCACATGAACCGGGCAGCAGACCTGGGCATCCATATCCACTTTCAGGACAGTCCGCCCCCGGTCGACGACGCGCTGCCGTTGATCCGGGCGGTAGAAGCCCATCACGGCTCGTCACCCAACCCACAAGCGCAACGCGTTTTCGAGCTAAAGGTTACCGTTCCTGCCACTTGGATCACGGCAACTATTGGCGAGCGGATGGTAGGGTGCGGGCTGCTTCTGGGCGATGGGCCGAACCGGTTTCTGACCGCGCTGGGATTGGACTATGAGGTGCGTTACGTCTATTTCCAACTGGTCTACGCCGCAATTGACCGTGCCATTTCCGAAGGGACACGGCGGCTGCGCGGCGGCAGTGGAGCCTATGAAACCAAGCAACGTCTGGGCTTCAAGATTGAGGGTGATAATCATCTGGTATTTACTGTGAAGAACCCGGCGCTGCGCTGGTTGGCCCAGCGGGTTATCAGCCAGTCGCCACCGGTTACCACTGAAAACGAGGAGCCTGCGTGAAAAGAGAGCAGTTTTTGAACCTTCCTGTTGCAGAACTAGCAGCCGTGGTGGGCGCTACCGGTCCAGAAGTGGTCGTGTTTCCCATCAACGGGACGCGGCGCTGGTTCATGCTGGAGCATTCTCCCCAGGGGTTGGAGCATACGCACCAAACCGAAGCTGATATGCTTGCGGCGTACCTGCATGCAACGGAAATCAACCACATCGACCTGTACCGGCTCTTTTTCGAACACGGGATCGATACCTTGCTAACGCCGGTGTTTGGGCCGGATATCCTCGAACGCAGCCAGGATTATCTGGATATGGCCGCGTATGGCCTGTCCCGGCTGGGGACCGCTCAGCACTTCCTGGATTTCTTTGATGAATACGGCGTGCGGGTGCGCTTCTATGGCGATTATCGCAAGCACCTGGCGGCCACACCCTATGCCAGCTTGATCGATGGCTTTGACGCTCTGACAGCGCGTACCGCACAACACGACCGGCACCGGTTGTTCTTTGGGCTGTTTGCCCACGATGCGACGGAGACTGTCGCTGAGTTGTCAATCCAATACTATAACGACCATGGGCGGGTGCCAGACAAACGAGCATTAGTCGAGTTATATTACGGCGAATACGTTTCTCCGGCGGATATTTTTATCGGCTTTGATAAGTTCAGTGCGTTTGACATGCCGCTGGTAGCGGTTGGTGAAGAAGACCTGTACTTCACCGTCGCGCCCTCCCCCTATCTCACTGAGCAGCAGCTGCGTGAGATTCTGTTCGATCACCTGTACACCCGACGTATTGATGACACAGACTATTCCACAATGGAGCCAGACGAATGGAATTTGATGCGCGAATTCTATCAGACCAACATGGGAAAAACTCTCGGCGTGGGAGCGCAAGC
>JAADYV010000528.1 GCA_010092855.1 Chloroflexota bacterium
ACCCAGCCGATGCCGTATCCCCACCGAACTTGCAGCCACGTTCCGGTGCTGTTCTGGGCAATAACCAGTACTTGCTGGCCCCGTGCCAGCCGTCCAAGGACCAGGGCATTGGTGCCAGCGCCATCGCGCACATTTAGCAGCCCGGCGGTTACGGTGGCGGTTGGGCCTGGGTCGATAACGGTCACGCCTGCAGTACCGGTTGGCGTTGTGGTCAGATTGGAAACCCACCCCTCGCCGAATTCCGTGTTGACGTACCACCAACCGCTGTCGGCGCTAACACCCAGCACCGGCACGATGTTGCCACTGTAGAGAACGCCAATCACGTAAAAGCCCAGACCAGGCCCACCCCGAACATTGCTGGTTTCGTTGACGGTCAGATATGGCCCGGTTTGCAGGGGAGCTGTGCCGCCGCTGGTGTCGTGTTCGGCCAGCGAGACAGCGGTGGGAACCAGGGCAATTAGCAAAATAAGTACCATTATAAGCGCGCGCTGCATAGCGAATCCCTCCTAATCACCGTGAGCAGGTGACGTGTGTGAGCTATTTTATAGCAGCAGTTTACGTTGAATTCGCTTCTCACGCAAGATGTCCGGTTATAGGGGCAAAAAGAAAACCGGTTTCCATATTAAAAGCTGGAAAACCGGTGTAATGCCCTGGAGAGGACTCGAACCTCCACGCCCGTAAGGGCACAGGCCCTCAACCTGCCGCGTATACCAATTCCGCCACCAGGGCTGATGTGGTTCAGATTATACACTGCGGCAGGCAGATGTCAATGGTTGGCAACTGGTCCGGGGCGGCGTAAAATCAGGCGCTGAGATGCGTTATGCGAGAGGCAGGATGTTATGAAGATTGTTGTGGACGCGATGGGCAGCGATGCGCAGCCGAGACCCGATGTTGCGGGGGCGGTGGCCGCGGCGCGCGAATATGACCTGGCGGTGACGTTGGTGGGGGACCAGGCGCGCGTTGAGGAAGAGTTAGCACAGCATGCGACTGGGGGTCTGGCATTGGAGGTAGTCAATGCCCCGGAGTGGGTGACGATGGACGATAAACCCGGCCAGGTCGGGCGAACCAAGCCGCAGTCGTCAATGCATGTGGGCATGCAACTGGTACGTGATGGTGCGGCTGATGCGTTTGTGTCGGCAGGGAATACGGGGGCAGCACTGGCGATTGCAACCTTGCACACCCTGAAACGTATCCGAGGTATATACCGCCCTGCCCTGGCATCGATTGTATCCATTCAGGGAAACGCCGTTGTTCTGCTTGACATTGGCGCGAATGCTGAATGCAAACCGGAATGGCTGGCGCAGTTCGGGTGGATGGGCAGCATCTACGCTGAACGGGCGCTGGGGTGTGCGAGTCCACGTGTTGGACTATTGTCGAACGGTGAGGAAGTCGGCAAAGGCACAACGCTTGTGCAAGCGGCAGCGGAACTTTTAGAAAAAGACGGGGTTAACTTCATAGGAAATGTTGAGCCAAAGGAGATTTTGAGCGGCGCGGTTGATGTGGCCGTGATGGATGGCTTTGCGGGCAACGTTTTCATCAAGACCCTGGAGGCCTTTGGGACAACCCTGTTCGACCTGATTCGACAGGAACTGCAGAATGATTGGCGTTCAAAACTGGGCGGATTGCTGGTCAGGCCAGCGTTCCGGCGCGTGTATCGCCAGGTCGATCCCTTTGAGATCGGCGGAGCGCCCCTTCTGGGCTTAAACGGGGTTGTTATTATTGGGCACGGACGGTCCAACACGCTGGCCATCAAGAACGCGGTTCGGCAAGCGCGTGATGCGGTACAGGGTCAGATTGTGGACACTATCCGGCAATATGCGCCGGACGTGTCAAACGAAGAGTAGCACTAGGAAGCATACGAAAAAAGAGAAAAGGATTTCGCCATGGAATTGACACGCAATGGTTTTCCACGGGTGGTAATTACCGGCATGGGAGGCGTGACCCCGCTGGGACGGTTTCCTGAAGTATGGGAAAACCTCAAAGCGGGCAAATCTAGCATCCGGCGTATCCAGAGTTTTGACCCGTCGGAACTGGAAGTCCAGATCGCGTCCGAGGTCATCGATTTTGATCCCACCGAGTATATGGATTCGCGCGAGGTGCGGCGGGTTGGACGTCCGGCGCAGTTTGCCGTGACGGCAGCGATGGATGCGTTGAAGGATGCGGGGCTGACGCTTGAAGACCTGGAGCCGATCCGGGACCGGGTGGCGGTCGATGTTGGATCCTCAATGGCCGCGCACGACCTGGCGCAGCAGGCTTCGTTTGGCTTTAGATCAAAAGGGCGCAGGCCAGGACCATTTTCGCTGATCCAATCTATTCCCAATATCCCCGCGCACTATGTTAGTCGAGTGTTGGGGTCATTGGGGCCATTGGTGTGTATCTCGGCAGCCTGCGCGACCGGCACCCACAGTCTCGGTGACGCCTTTAACCTGATTCGCTTGCGCCGTGCGGACATCGTGTTTGCGGGCGGGGTTGAGTCCATGATCGTTGATTATGCGATTGCGGGTTTCATTTCGATGAAGGGGTTGGCGACGGGTTACAACGACCGGCCAGAGGAAGCCAGCCGTCCCTTTGACGCGGACCGCAACGGGTTTGTCTTCGGTGAGGGGGCCGGGATTCTGGTGGTTGAAACGATGGAGCGTGCCGTCGAGCGTGGCGCGCGGATTTACGCCGAGATTTTGGGCATGTCCGCGTCATCGGATGCATTCCACGTGGCGGTATTGGAGCCGTCGGGGCGCGGTATGAAGCGCGCGATGCAATGGGCGCTGGAAGATGCGCAACTCAACCCGGAAGACATTGACTACATCAACACGCACGGCTCGTCGACGGTAGCCAACGATTCAATTGAAACGCAGTCGGTCAAATCGGTGTTTGGGCAGCACGCCTACCGGATGGCGATCAACTCGACCAAGAGTATGATCGGTCATTTGTTGGGCGCAGCGGGCGCAGTAGAGGCGATAGCTTCGATCATGTCGCTGGTGGAACAGGTGGTGCACCCGACCATCAACTACGCCACCCCCGATCCCGAATGTGACCTGGACTATGTCCCCAACGAGGCGCGCGACTGCACCATCCGGTACGTGATGTCGAACAACTTTGGTCTGGGCGGCCAGAACGCCAGCATCATATTGGGCGCGGTGTAGGGTTGGCTGCGCTGGCTTCGGAACAGCAGAGGGTCGGTGAACTCGATGTGCCAGCCCTCTGCGGTTTTTTCAACCAGCGAGCGGCGCGTCTGCCTGTTCATCGAGTTGCTGCTGTGCGGCCCTGGCCCGTTCACACAGGCTTGGCCCGTTGGGATGATTACGCTCGTCAGCCGCCAGCCATGCCTGGACGGCAGGGCTAGTTGTGCGTCCCGATACGGCATCGGCGTAGATGCGTGTGCCCCAAAGGTAGTAGCGGCGCGGCTGATCGCCCGAATTCTGTCCATTGCCCCAGTTGCTCCAGCCGTTTTGCACTCCAGAAACTCCTCCGTTATAGGCGGCCAGTGCCAGCCCAAAGTGATTATCATACGACTGCAGGCTAAAAAGCAGGTGGGCAATCCCCCGGTGTGCGTTGGTGTTCGGGTCCAGATAGTCTTCGCCGGGCAAAAAGTGAAAGGGCATCACCTGGAACAGACCTTGTGCTCCCGCGTAGGACAGGGCACCGGGGTAACCACAGCTTTCGATCTGAATGATTGTTGCCAGCAAGTTGGGATCAACTTCGTAGAGGATGGCCCAGGCCCTGATCAGATCGGACCAGTAGAGCACTTCAGGCGAAAACACCGGCGATAGGGGTTGGACTGCGGCCTGGGGGCCAACAGGACTGGTGGCTTGCGGAACAGAGTCTGCGCGTTGGGTATCCGGGCTTGTGTTTGGTGCTGTGAGCAGCATCAAGCTCATCATCACACCTACGAATCCGGTCACGCCGCATATCACGGCTACGATGCCCAGGCTGAGAATCCTCATCCACCGGCGATCATAAATGCGAGAAAAATGTGTTGGCTGAGTACTCACGTCGAAACGATTGGGTTTTGAAGTCTGGGAACTGGACATCCCTGGTACGCTGCTAAAGCATAGCAGAGGGGTCAAGTTGCGTCAACCACTTCGGGTTGGTGTCAAGTCCTATGGACATGAGCGACCCACGCCGTTACAATCCGAACAATCGTCAAGGTAGCATAGTGGTCAAAACAATGCAGCCCTCAAACAACAAATATGTCCACGTTGTTGGCGGTGGTCTGGCGGGATCAGAAGCCGCCTGGCAGCTTGCACAGCGTGGTATTTCCATGCGACTATACGAAATGCGCCCGGAACGCACGACTCCCGCTCATGTCTCGGATCGGCTGGCAGAACTGGTATGCAGCAATTCGCTGGGCTCCAATTTACCCGATCGCGCGCCAGGTCTGCTCAAAAACGAACTGCGCCGCCTGGGATCACTCTTGCTGGCCTGCGCGGAAGAGGCCACCGTTCCGGCGGGTGGAGCGCTGGCGGTAGACCGCGACATCTTCGCCCAATCCGTCACTGACGCAATCAAGCAGCATCCCCAGATCACGCTCATTCGCACCGAGGTCACCGAAATTCCCAACGAGCCGTGTATCATCGCCACCGGTCCGCTGACGGCAGAAACCCTGGCGGGCAAGATCGCGCAGTTGGTGGGCGAGGAATACCTGTATTTCTACGACGCCATTGCGCCGACCGTGCACGCTGATACCATCGATATGTCGATTGCGTTTCGCGCCAGTCGCTACGAGCGCGGCGAACAGGACGAGGGCGACTATATCAACTGCCCCATGAACCGGGAAGAGTACGAAGCCTTCGTGACGGCGCTGCGCGAGGCGGAAATCATTGCCCTGCGCGACTTTGAACGCGAAGACCCGCGCTTTTTTGAGGGGTGTCTGCCGGTGGAGCAGATTGCGGCGCGCGGCCCGGATTCGCTGGCGTTTGGTCCGATGCGCCCCGTTGGGCTACGTGACCCGCGTACCGGGCGGCGTCCGTTTGCGGTGCTGCAACTGCGGCAGGATAACCTGGCTGGGACACTGTATAACCTGGTCGGGTTCCAGACCAATCTGCGTTGGGGCGAACAGCGCCGGGTATTTCGCATGATACCCGGGCTGGAAAATGCAGAATTTGCACGCTATGGCATGATGCACCGCAACACGTTCTTGAATGCCCCACTGCACTTACACCCGACCTTGCAGTTTCGGGATCGTGACAACCTGTTTTTTGCGGGGCAGATTACGGGGGTGGAAGGCTATGCGGGCAACATTGCGACGGGACTGCTGGCCGGCATCAACCTGGCGCGCGTGATGGCGGGGCAGGCTCCTTATGTACTGCCGGAAACAACTATGCTGGGTGCGCTGTGCCACTACATCACACACGCCGATCCCGACGACTTCCAGCCGATGAAAGCCAACTTCGGCATTCTGCCACCGTTGGACCGGCCACCAAAGGGTAAAAGAGAGCGCAAAGCCGCCTATGCCACGCGCGCACTGGCCGATCTGGATGCGTTTATGGGCAACAAGCAACCGTCCAGCGCAGAATCGCCGCTGCAGCTATAATAGGGGCTATCGTGTCACAAGAAGGATGGGAGGCCAGCAGCATGGTGTCATTGGCAGCCTGGTTGGAAAAACACAAAGAGCAACTGATTGCAACGGCAGTGCAGCAACTCTCGGACCGCGAGCCGTTGCGCCAACATGCCGCAGGCCCGGTTCGTTGGTTTTTCGATAGCCTTATTACAGCCATCAAAGACAACCAGCAAGAACGGTTAGAGACGATCCTACGGCACTGGGTATCCATGTGCAGGATTCCGATTGACGGCGAGCCGGTTGGCTTGCTGCCGGTGTTGGGGGTTTTCAAGCGCGCGTTGTGGGCCCGGCTGCAGGCCAACCCACCTGACGAAAACCCGCTGGAATTCGCCGTGCAACTTGATACCGTGATCGGTCAGGCGGCGGAATTCCTGTCGAAGGTAGAGGCCGCGGCGCTGCTGGACGAAATGAGTCACCGGCTGACAGCACAAGCCCAGACTTCAGCGGCGCTAGCGAACAGCACCAAAGACCACTTTGTCTCGGTGGCGGCGCACGAACTGAAAACGCCACTGACCGTCATTGAGGGCTACTCGAATATGCTCAAGATGGAGCTGCCCGAAGCCACTAACCCTCGTGCGGCGCTGATGGTGCAGGGCATCGAGAGTGGGATAAGCCGGTTGCGCGGCCTGATCGAAGACCTGATCGACGTATCACTGATTGAAATGTCGCTGTTGAACCTGGAACTGCAACCCGTTTGGTTGCGTCGTTTGCTGGATATCGCAGCGTTTGAGGCTGGTGATACCGTTAAGCAGCGTAAACTCATTCTCGACGTAAAACGCGACACATTTCCGGCGCAGCCCATTATCGGGGATCCGGAACGGTTGCTGCAAGCCATTCAGAAAATCCTGGCCAACGCCATTAAATATACGCCCGATGGCGGGCGTATTGCGGTGGCCGCGCGCGAAATCAACAAGTTTATTGACATCACCATCACTGATTCCGGGATTGGCATCGCACCCGAAAACCTGGACCGCATCTTCGAGAAGTTTTCGGTCGTTGGCGACCTGGGGCTGCATTCTAGCGGCAAGACCAAGTTCAAGGGCGGCGGCGCAGGCTTAGGCCTGGTGATCGCTAAAGGCATCGTAGAAGCCCACGGTGGCACTATCTGGGCAGCCAGCCCTGGGTATGACGAGGAGCAGTGTCCTGGCAGCGCCTTCCACATGATGCTGCCACTGCGCGATGTGAAGTCAGGCGAAGGCATGGCTCCTGCCGTAGCCACTGCAATCGGATCGCTGGCCAACGCTGTGCTTGAACGTGACTCGGTGGAAAAGTCGCCCCAAAAAGCGACCTCAGAAGCCCCAGCGGAATCAGAGCAAAAAGAAACGCCCCTGCCTGTGCCCGTTGTGCCGTCGAAAAATGACCACAACAAGGATCAGACAAAAAAGGGTGGCACTGAGGGAGGCGAAAAATCATAGAAAACAGGGATAGCAGGCCAGACCGCGTCCTCCTGGTCGGTGTTGAACTCCGGGGAACACGCCCCCTGTTTACGGCAGAAGAGTCGTTAGAAGAACTCGCTCTGTTAGCAAACACCGCCGGAGCAGATGTCCGCGGGCGCGTGGTCCAACGTGTGGGACGGATTGACCCGGCGACGTTTGTGGGCTCGGGTAAGTTGATGGAAATTGCCAGCTCACTGCCCGAACTCGACGTGAATGTTGTGGTGTTTGATGATGAGCTCTCTCCCCGGCATCAGCGCGAGATCGAAAAAGTGCTGGGCGAGGACATCCGGGTGTTGGACCGGTCGGCGCTGATTCTGGATATCTTTGCGCAGCACGCCAGCACGCGCGAAGGCACGCTGCAAGTGGAACTGGCGCAGTATGAATACCGGCTACCCCGGCTTACGCGCCAGTGGACTCACCTCGCCCGGCAGGCAGGTGGTGGCGCAGCGCGCGGCGGCGCGGGTGGTGTGGGGCTGCGCGGGCCGGGTGAAACGCAGTTGGAAGTGGACCGGCGAGAAATCGGACGCAAGATCGCCAAACTCAAGAATGACCTGGAGGAAGTGCGCGCCCATCGCCAACGGCACCGGGTGCAACGTACACGGGCCGGAATGCGAACAACTGCGCTGGTGGGGTATACCAACGCAGGGAAATCAACTCTGCTGAATGCGCTGACGGGCGCGGACGTTTATGCAGCGGACCAGTTGTTTGCTACGCTTGATCCGACCGTGCGCAGGGTCAAGCTGCCTAGTGGCCGCACGGTGCTGCTGTCGGATACAGTAGGCTTTATCCAGAAACTGCCAGTGGCGCTGGTGGCGGCTTTTCGCGCTACTCTGGAAGAAGTGGTAGAGGCTGACCTGTTGCTGCACGTGGTGGATGTCAGCCATCCGCTGGCGTGGGACCATGTGGATGTCGTTGAAGATACACTGGCAGAGTTGGAAGCGTCGCGTATTCCCAAGCTCCTGGTGCTTAACAAAGTGGACCAGGGCGCAGCCATTGAGGTGGATGCCCGCGTCGCTAACCTGGGGTATGAAACTGCCGTCCGGACGTCGGCAATACATCGAACTGGACTGGACGAACTGCTAGCAGCGATTGATAATGAACTACTACGTGGCATGGCTGCGGTTTCGGTGCTGATTCCGTATGATCAGGGAGAAATCCTCGCGGCGATCTACGAGTCTGGTGTTGTAGAGGAAGAAGTTCACACACCTGATGGCGTTGAAGTGACGGCGCGGGTGCCTTCTCGATTAGTGGGACAATTGGATCATTTGCAGAAGAGGTAGCAAAACCAACAACAATGGGAGATAGCACACAGTCGTGAGTCGCATAGCTGCGTTATTCAGGTTGCTGCTAAGCCCAGTGCGTATCGTAGGGCGGATCATCAGGTGGATGACTCGCCCGGTCGTAAAGCCAGTGCTTAATCGTCTCGATTCCTCGCCAGCGTTAGGCAAACTGCTGGAGCAAGTGTCATCATCAATGGCAACGCAGCGTGGGCTGTTGCCTCTTGTGGGGATGTTCATCTTGGTGATGAGCTGGATTGTGCACGGGCTGATCCTCGTGGTCATGGTGTCCACAAACAGCTTTGACCGCAATTTATACTGGCTGTGTATCCCCTTCACGCTGCTGCATGTCGGCGTGTTGTTCGGTTTTGTTGGCATCATGTTGGCCACACCGCTGGGTCAGGGGTATAAGGACTGAAGCCATGGCTCAAGTATCTTTAGCTTCAGCGAAATATACGCGAGTTGTCTCTACAGAGCGATGCCCCAGATAATCCTGCACATCATCTGGTGAAAGGCCCTGGGTGACAAGCTGGCTGGCACGCCAATGCCGGAAGTCATGGGGCGTGATGTTGGGTAGACCCAGCGCTTTTGCTGCGCGTTGAACCACTCGCCAGGCGACGACACGGCTCATCCGGTTGCCGTCGTAACGGGGATCATGACTGACAAACAGTGGGCTATCACCAATGGTCGTTCCTCGCGTATGGATGTAACTGCGAATGGCAGCTAGCGACTTCGCAAAGTGTAAATGATAGGTGTGGCCTCCTTTACCAGTTACTTCAACTAGCAGCACATCTCGTTTGGTTGTTTCTGTAAAGTTAGACAGATTAAGGCTTAGAATCTCGCTGATACGACCGCCAGTATCGGATAGGCTGTGTAACAGGGCTCTGTTACGCAGCCGGGTTAGCTCCCATCGCCGGGCGCGATCCGGGTCGGCTTCGGGCTTGTTCAGATACTTGGGGCGTTGTTGGGTATCGTAGTAGTGAATAACCTCTTCGATGGTGTCTGGAATATCGGGTGGTTTGCTTTCTGGCTGCTCCTGTTTGGTCAGTTCTTGACGGGCCATAGACTTGGCTTGTTCGAGTGAAAAACCGTCCGGAAGCCAGCCGTCCTGCTGGAGAAAATGCAGCCAGTGTTGCACCCCTGCCAGGCGAAGCTCAATCGTAGATAGGCGGTAAGGACGTTTGTCGCCACGCTTGCCAGAGCTTGGCAATGCTAGCCATCGCACAAAATGGGCTAACATTGGCTCGTCATCGTGCGAAAGGGTATGCAGTGGAATATCCCCAGTAGTAAGTGCACGTAGGCGTTGAATGGGCAATACTTGTGGAATAGACCGGTCTCCTAAAAAGTCGAAAAACAGATTAATCGACCGCTCGTAAGCATTCATTGTATGCTGGGACTTCAACGCTGCTCGTGCCAGGTACGAATCCCGTGCGGCATTGAATGTTCGTATAGATTGCGCCGTTTTGGAGCCTGGCGAAGCCTGCAATTGCGGACTGGGCAGCTTGCCGTCGAGGAGACGTTTTAACGCTGCGTCGCGCTTAGTGGTGAAATCCTCAAGTTGTACGCCGGCAACAAAATCTGGCAGCGGATTGACAGATCGGGCTACCAATCCCCAAACCGGGTATTGACTAGCCTTCGCCTGGTCGATGACGTGCGCTGAAAAATCAGGCGCGATGCCGTCCGGACTAATAACCATCAACGCGGCGCTCACATCCGGTGCCGACTGCCCTACCCTATGTATGATTTTCGTTTGGTATTGGTGCTCTGCCAGTTGGCTGGCTAGCCACTGTGCAAACTCACGATCCGAAAGCGAACAAGCAATAAGTAACATGATCTTCATCCTATCGTAGTGCGGAACTTGGTGTCGGGGCGCACCCCTTCCTCCCTGTATCCAGACTGAATATCCAAGAGAACCTGAATACATTCCCTTTCACCAAACTAAACATGTTAGAAGAGAAAAATGTCTCTGTTCAAGGTGAAAGAGAATGTGTTTTGGTTCTCTTG
>JAADYV010000529.1 GCA_010092855.1 Chloroflexota bacterium
CCCCAACTTGAACGCAATTCGATATTGACGGCAGCACGGAAATGGCACACCGCCACCTCCGTGCTGAAATTGCTTGCGAGGGTGCTGCACTCACAATTAGCGTCAATCATAGCTTGTCAACCACGCTAAGTGAGCGCAAGAATGAAGAACAAGGTCCCCAGAAACGAGGTGACAGACCGGACATGATTCCAGCGCGTCCAGTTTACGAGATACTGCTGCCACAACTGGTTGGCTTCATCGCTGGTGGGTTCGACAACCTCCAGCGCATTGTTCATGGGAACATTTCGCACAATCGTGACTGCCATCACGCCGACCAGGTAACTCAGGCTGCCGCCAATGACAAAGATTTCGTTGGCGTGCGCGGTTCGCCATAACAGGGAAACGGGCAGCACAAGAGATAGGACCGCTGTACCCATAAACACCAGGAAAAACAGCGGGTTGAGGATGACGATATTGATAAGCTGCATGGCGGCAACGCCTTGTGGGGCCTGGAGCCGCGCCAAGGCCCTCATCACAAAGTTCGAGAACGTGAAAAACAGGCCAGCCATGAGCGCACACCCCAGGGCCGCTAGCAGCACAAGAATGGGCAGAATACTGTCAATCATGGGATTTTCTCCTTCGATTCGTTTTCATTGCCAATCATCACAGGTTGGGATGCACCGGCTTGACTCCAACCCGGCAATCAAGCAGGTTGCCAATCAAACCAGGGTCACTCGGACACCAGCTCGGTATTCCATAACCCGGTATGGGCGACTTGCTGCGCGTAGGTGGCGAAGTCACGCGGTTCACGCCCCAGCGCACGCTGGACACCATCGGTCAAATACTCGTTACGACCATCCATTACCGTCGAAAACAAGTAATCGATCAACCAGATGACATCCTCCGGCAGGCCCATATCGCGCAAACCTCGCGTATACGATTCGACAGGGACCGACACGAACCGGATTGTGCGCCCGGTCGCCTGAGCGATTTCGGCAACGGCTTCCGCAAATGTGAGCAGGCGCGGGCCGGTAAGCTCGTACAGTTGGCCAGCATGTCCGTCTTCTATCAGCGCAGCAGTTGCCACGTCTGCGATGTCATCGACATCGACAAACGGCTCGCGCACATCACCAACAGGTAAGACCACCTCGCCGGACAGTACGGAATCCAGGAAGATGCCTTCACTGAAATTCTGTGCAAAGAAGCTGCAACGCACGATGGTCCATTCGACGCCCGACTGTTGAACCACCTGTTCACAACGCTCCGCTTCTTCTTCACCTCGCCCCGACAGCAGGACCAGGCGCTGCACACCGACCTCGACTGCCGTATTCACAAACCTCTGAATGCGGTCTACGGTACCCGGAATTGCCAAATCCGGTTGGTAGGCGATATATACGGCGTGGATGCCTTGCAGGGCCGGGGCCCATGTCGCATCATTCTCCCAGTCAAACGGCAGTTCGGCAGAGCGTGACCCGATGCGGATTGGCACGCTGCGTGCTGCTAGGCGTTGTACAATTCGCCGTCCCGTTTTTCCGGTTGCCCCTAAGACAAGCACTTTGTGCTGGTTATTCATCCGACTTTTCCTCCGTTGTTTGGACCTGTGTGCTGGCCTTTATCGACCAACATCACCATCCTACACGTTTACGTAACGTGAACCTCAAGAGGTATTTTTGAGATTGGTTTATTTGGGAGGTATTTTGGGCCACAACATGACGGTGTGGACGATTGACCGTTTCGCACCGACCACGTAAACCCGTTCGCAGCGTGGGCACCGCCAGCCCATACCGCTTGACCAGCACGTCTATCATTGCCCGGCGCGTGGGCCGCAGCTGGACTGCGATCACATTGCGGCATTGAACACCCGGCTCAGCGGCCCGGAGCAGTTATGCAGCGTAGCATCGCTCCTCACGGACGGAGGGGCCGCAAGTCCTGCTTAATGTCGGATGCCCAGGTCCTTTGGGCTTGGGAGTATGTCACAGAAACCAGCGCTTTTCGCTGCCAACAACCAACAGCCTTTAACTGCGTTCCATGTGTTCGGCCTGTTGCGCCAGCTTCCGAATCATGCTCGAGAAGACCAGGCCATGAATGGGATACAACACATACCAATAGAGGAAACCAAACAATCCTTTTGGCGCAAAAAACGCGGTTTGGGCTAGAGTGGTCGTCCCATGGGCTGATGGTTCAATCTTGAACTGCAGCCAAGCCCGACCCGGGACTTTCATCTCGGCGCGCAACCGCACCAGGTGGCCCGGCTCAACCGCTTCCACGCGCCAGAAATCGAGTGCGTCTCCTACGCGAAGCTCATCGGGATGACGGCGCCCACGCCGTAATCCCACGCCACCAACCAGCCGGTCCATCACGCCGCGCAAGCGCCAGGCCCAGTTGAAAGTTGGCCAACCGCGTGCGCCGCCCAGACTGGACACCACGCGAAACGCAGTCGCGGGTGAAGCAGCCACGTCGCGTTGCCGCCGCTCAATAAACATCCCTTCATGGGTCGTCAAGACAGCCGGTGTTCGATCGGGCAGACTGCTGATCAGGGCGTCGCTCCAACTGGTTTCGACATCACTGGCTTGCAGACGACTCAAGGCGTCCCGTACCGCTGTTTCATAGTCGATGGGTTGAATCGATGGGAATAGGTCACGGGCATGTGTGTCCCGAACGATCACTTCGTTCCGCAGCCCTTCGATCAACGGACGCGCGATATCATTCGGGATCGGGGTCGTCCAATGAACCCAATAGGATGACAGGCGTGGGGTCAAAACTGGTACGGGGATCAGAAAACGACGCAGTCCACGCACCTTTGCGTAGCCCAACATCATGTCGCGGTAGGTGATAACATCCTGCCCGCCAATTTCAATCGTCTGCCCCACGCAGCTCGGCGTGGTCAGCGCAGTGACCAGGTAGTTCAGCGTATCCGTGATGCCGATTGGCTGGATGCGTGTGTAGACCCACTGGGGGCAGATCATGACCGGCAGGCGCTCGGTCAGGTAACGGATCATCTCGAATGAGATACTGCCTGAGCCAACAATTACCCCGGCGCGGAATTCAGTGACACGCACGCCACACGCCCGCAGCGTCTCCCCGGTCAGTTGACGGGAACGCAAATGATGTGACAGGTCTGTGTCTGGGTCGCCCAGCCCTCCGAGGTAGATAACCTGTTTGACCCCATGCACTTTGGCTGCTTCTCCGAGGTTGCGCGCCGCGCGTAGGTCGCGCTGGTGAAAATCTTCATTGCCGCGCATACTGTGGACCAGGTAATAGGCTGCATCGATACCCGACAACGCCGCGTTCAGGGAATCAGGTACCAGCACATCACCTTGCACAACATCAACGTCAGACAGCCACGGACGTCCCTGCAAACGAGCGGGATCGCGCACCATCGCGCGGACCCGGTAACCGGCTTGCAATAGGTGGGGGATGAGCCGGCCACCAATGTAGCCGGTCGCACCGGTGACGAGGATGAACTGTGTGTTAGACGAGGGTAAGGATGTCATAAGTGCTTTAGCCTGTGCTGTTTCGCGGTTTACATGGATTATAGGGCAATGAAGTATCAATGATCCAACAGCATCTTGGGCAGCCAGCACAAACGCACAGACTCTGACTGATTTGTCGGTGGGCGCGCCAACGCTGGAGAGTCGCCGCGCGCCCACAGGCCATCAATCCCCCACCATTAGCGCTATTCTGGCAACTCCAGCGCCGCAGCGACATCCGCCCATGAGATGAGCTTGAAGTTCTGGGTCGAAACCGGATTGATATTAAGGTCGTCCTGCACCACCAGCAGCCCATCCGGGAACAGCTCGCCCAACGGGGCTGAGGTCACGTCCAGCCCATCGGTGCCACTGACGCCATCGACCGTATCCGTCTGGACGATGCTGAATGTACCGACATAGGCATTCTCACCGCCGCGTTCGTACAGCACAAATTCACTGCTGCCCTGGCTAGAGACAACCAGGTAGCCAGCGCCATCCATGCCCATGTACAGCGCCATGCCCTCAACGTCGGCGGTCAGATTCCCGTCTTCGCCAACACTGTCAATCATAGTGCGCTCTTCACCGCGACCGGGTTCGGCGTCATATTTCCAGATGCCGACCTCTTCCTCGCCGATGAACAGCATACCGGCTTCATCGTCCGCCACACAGCCTTCGGTCTGGCTGCCGACAACGAAGGTGCGCACCAGCTCTGCCGCGACCAAGTCCCCCTGAGCCGTTAGCGCGTATTGCTCCACTTCGCCGGTGCCGCTGCTGTTCACAAACGAGTAGAACGTGCCATCCACCGGACTGACGTACATGCACAGGCCATAGACTTCCTGCACGGCTGAGATCACCGGTTCCGCTGCAACATCAACCATCTGGCGGGTTTCATCATCCACCGCGTAGATGACCAGCGAGTTGTCAGTGCGGTTCGTGGCCGTGACCAGGCTGACCGTTTCATCGTTCAACATGAAACCATTGCGCACATCAACGTTATTCACGCGCCCGATGTTGAGCGTCTGGATGATCTGGCCGTCCAGGTTGTAGACAATCAGCCCATTGCGCTTGTCGGTGCCGATCACCAGGCTCAGCGCAGGGTCGGTCGGATGCACCCAAATGGCGGGATCGTCGGCGGCGTCGGTGGCGGCTGCGACCGGCTCTGTTTCTACCAGTGCGGTCACGTTCGCCACGTCACCTTCCATTGCCGCCGCGTCCGTCGCACGCGGATCGTAAGCCGTATCCAGATCAAGTTCCAACCCGGCGGCAATCTCACCCCAGGACACCAGCTTGAAGTTGGTATCCGCGTTGGGATTCGAGTTGGAGTCGTCGTTGGTTACGAAAAGCCCCTGCGGGAAACGCTCGTCAATCGGCAAGTTGACCACGTTGAAGCCAGCCGGTTCGGACACCTGGTCAACCGTGTCCGTCGCGCCAATGGCGAACGCGCCAATGAATTCGTTATCGCCGCCGCGCTCATAGACCAGCACCCGGTCGGCTTTTTCATCGCTGACCAGCAGGTAACCGTCTGTTCCGCTGGTCAGATAGAGCGCCACACCTTCGATTTCCTCGGTGATGTGGCCACCTACATAATCAACGATTGCGCGTGAAGTTCCGCTTTCCGGCTCTGCGCCATAGCGCCAGACCAGCAGTTCGCCTTCCGACACGTACACTCGGCGCATGGCGTCATCCACCGCGCAGCCTTCGAGTTCGCCACCAACATCAATCGCGCGCACCAGGCTCGCCGCGATCACGCCATCGTCCTCGGTGAGCGCGTATTGTTCCAGCAGGCCGCGTTCGCTGATCGCGATAGCGTAGAAGCTATCGGTCACCGGGCTGTGGTACATGCACACCATTTCCAGGCGCATCCCGGTTTCTGTTTCACCCAGGTAGACCAGCGAGCGCGATTCCGGCTCGATGGTGTAGTACACCATGCGCGCCTCGTCCTTGACCGCCGAGACGATCAGCGGAATGCGACGGCTACCAAAGTTGTAGCGCAAATCTGCGCCGCCCATCGGCCCATGCTGGTCATCGAATTGCAGCAGGTTGCCGTCAAGGTCATAAACGCCTGCGCCCAGGTTGTCATCCGTACCGACGATCACGCTCTGGGTCAGGTCGGTCGGGTGCAGCCAGATCACCGGCGAGAACACTCCGTCCCCCGGCGACGGATCGGTTTCCAGCACTGCCGTCACTTCGATCTCGCGTTCGCCATCCTGTGCCAGCGCGAACATGCCCGGTACCACCGCCAGCAGAATCAGAACAGCCAGCAAAACCCCATGTTTTAAGCTCATCTTTTCCTCCCAATAGCATAGGTGCGTTCTAGAGTGGATGAAACGAAAACGGGGCGGCTCACTTGCCACCCCGTGCATTGGTGTTAGCTCAACTTAGTTCACCGCGAAAATCGTAGTGGTGCCGCTCACTTCGTTGGTGACCACCAGCAGATTACCGCCCGTCGGGCTGTCATCCGCGCTGATGAAGACCAGTCCTTCCGGACCCAGGTCGCCCGCCGTGCCAGCTTCCGCGTCGCCGCTGAAGTCGCGGTTGTTGACGTAGGTCACGTAGACGGGCGCCATCGGGTCGCTGATGTCGTAGACCATCACGCCACCGATGCGCTCCAGGCAGACAAAGGCATAGGTCGCGCCGTCGATCTCGCCCAGGACCACACCTTCCGGTTCCGGCCCCTTGTTGTCGCTGCGGCCATCAAGGTCGCCGTTTTCGTCGTTGCTGCTGTTGAAGTCGTCCGGATACAGTTCGCCCGTGATGCGTTCGAAGTCCGAACCGCTGTCGGACACCAGCTCACCCGCCGAATTCCAGATCGAAAACGAGCGCGCGCCGTTAGCATACAGTTCGTCCAGGTCGCCGTCGCCGTCGGTGTCGCCCAGTGAGTTCACGATTTCGAAGCCGAGAATCGTTTCTTCGGTCAACAGGTCATCCAGGCCGGGGAAGTCGGGATCGATTTCGGTTTCGCCGATTTCGCCTTCTTCGCTGTAGCCGTCGTAGTCACGGGCGTCGCCTTCGTTGGCGGTCACCAGGTAGACTTCACCGTCCACTTCGTAGGCGGCAATCGCGTCCGGCTGGTACATACCGAACAGCGGCCAGTTGGCGATGTTGACCATGCCGTCGTCCTTACCGGCATCCAGTTCGTTACCGGGCAGGCTGTGGTCCTTGAAGCCCAGCGCCACGACCGCCACCGCGCTCGCGCTCTCGATGTCGATGACGCCCACCGCGTTGTTTTCCTGCAAGGTCACGTAAGCCGTGCTGCCATCGGGCGAAACCGCGATGTATTCGGGTTCCAGGTCCTGGGCCGGGGTTGCACCGGGGCCAAAGATGCGCACGTCTTCGGGAATCTCGACGCCTTCGAAATCAATCGTCGTCACGGCGTCATCGGTCAGGTTTTCGACGCCGCCGCTCAGGTCGATGATGCTCACGCTGCCCACCGGGTCAATCACGTAGTCGTCGTCCGGTTCGCCCTCGTTCGCCGACAGCGCCTTGGTACCGTCCGGCGTGAAGGTCACCATGTCCGGCAGGGCACCAACCGTCACGCTGCTAGTGAAGTTCCCGTCCACGTCGAAGAACACCACGAAGCCGGGGTCCTGGGCGGGATCAGCCGCAATCGCTACCGCAACCACGTCGCCGGAAACGGCTACGCTCTGCGCACTGTCGCCATATGCGGTTACGTCGATCTGGCTCTTGAGCGCAATCGCTGCGGGATCGGAAATATCGAGCAGGTCAATAGTATCGCTGTCGCCGTTCACCACGTACAGCGTTGCGCTGGGGGCGTGAAAGGCCGCAATTTCCGCTGCGCCTTCGTCAAATGCGCCGTGCGAATACGATCCAAGAACTTCCAGGGTCAGGGAATCCTGCGCCGCCATCGGCACCGCCAGCGCCAGCAAAATAACTACAATCAGCAGGCTCGCAAAGGTCTTCATCTTTCCTCCGTGTTGATTTGGTAAGGAATATACGGGGACTAATCAGATGCACTGTGGATTTTACGAGGCGAAAATTAAATAAATGTTGCCCGCTGTTTAAAACGATTTAAGTTTGCCAAACGAGATTATATAAAGTGTCATGTACATACTTTACTTGAGTTCGTGGATAGGTCAACCATAGATAAACGGAAGAAAATTCAGATGTAAGTTATTGCAAAAAGAGCCTGTGCCGGAGTAAAA
>JAADYV010000095.1 GCA_010092855.1 Chloroflexota bacterium
GCCAGCAGGTTATCGGCCTGCCGGAACGCTGCCGACAGCCCAAAGCCGTCGATTTCCTGGCGGTGGGCGGTCCAGTCGATGCTGACTGAGCCGGTGACCGGTTGGGGGTCCGCGCCAGCGCTGCATTCCACCCCGACCAGCAGCACCAGCACCAGCAGCACGATCTCGGTAATAAACCGGCGTTTTTCGCTATACACACGCTGCATATTGTTACCCTTTCAGTTCGCCGCCGGTCAAACCGGTCACGATGTACCTTTCGGCGAACATGTAGAAGATCAAGGCAGGGACCATCAAGATCACGACATAAGCCATGACCAGCGCCCATTCCGTCCCGAACTGGCCCTGGAACTGCATGATGCCCAGCGGCAGCGGCCACTTGTCCTCGCGCGTGAGCACCAGCAGCGGCAGGAAGTATTCGTTCCAGGCCGCCACCACGTTCAGCGTGGCGACCGCGGCCAGGCCCGGACGCGCGATGGGGATGAGAATTCGCCGGAAGAAGCCCAGCGTGGTGCAGCCGTCGATATAGGCCGCGTCCTCCAGTTCGCTGGGGATGGCGATGAAGAAGTTGCGCAGAATCACCACGCTGTAGGGTAGGGTGAACGCGACCAGCGGCAGGATGATGCCCCACAGGTTGTCGATCAGGCCGAATTCCCGAATCTGGATGAACAGCGGCAAGATAGCTACCACCAGGGGGAACAACAGCCCGAAGGACAGGATATTGAACACCAACCCGCGCCCAAAAAACCTGACCCGGCTGAAGGCAAACGCCAGCATACTGGCCAGCACGATGTTGATGCCCGCCACGCCGACCGTGATGATCAGGCTGTTCTTGGTCGCGGTCCAGAAGGAGTCGCTTTCCAGGATGTTAGTGTAGTTAGTCCATTGGATGCCGTTGCGCGGCAGCCCAAACGGACGCGCCAGAAATTCGCCGGTGGTGCGCATACTGCCCAAAATGGCCGTGGCGACTGGAGCCATGACAATTGCAGTGACCAGCAGCAGGATCGCGTACTTGATGATGGTGGCCAGGACCAAGTCGTACCGGAAGGCCCGTCGTGCCGTTGAAACGTCCGGGCTGATCACATGGACGTCGGCTTGTTCGTCAGCAGTCTGTGTAGCATGCACGGTAGATTCCTTTCCTATCATCGCCCGGCTTCCTGGTAGTCCCGGCGCATGAGCATCCGCTGGTATCCCAGCGAGAACAGCAGCGTCATGGCAAACAGCAACACCGCGACGGCGCTGCCGTAGCCGATGCGCAGATGCTTCAGGCCGTACTTATAGAGGTAGGTCGTGATCACGTGCCCGGTGTTGTAGGGATCGCCGCCCCGTGTGAGCACCTGGACGATCACGAACTGCTGGAAGGAACCCAGCACCGACAGGTAAACTGTCAGCCGGATCGTGCTGGCCATCAGCGGCATCGTGACTCTACCCAGAACCTGCCACCAGGCCGCGCCGTCCACTCGTGCGGCTTCCTCCAAATCCTTGGGGACGCCTTGCAGCCCGGCCATGTACAGGATCAGGTGAAACCCAAAGAATTTCCACGTCACGACCGTGAAGATGGCATAGAGGACGTATTCTTTTTCGCCCAGGAAGGCGATGTTGGTATAGCTGGGCAAGATCGCGTCCAGGGTCATGTTGGCCAAGCCGCTGGTGGGGTGGAAGACGTACATCCAGATGATGGCCGCGATCACCTCGGAAAAAACGTAGGGGACAAACAACAAAAACCGGAAGATACGGCGTCCTGGCAGGTTGCCGCGCCCTACCAGCAGCGCCAGCAGCATCGCCAGGGGAAGCTGCACCATCAGCGACAGCCCCATCAGCTTGAAGCTGTTGCTGAGCGTATCGCGGAACACCTTGTGTTCGCGCAGCTTCTCATAGTTGGCAAACTTGACATAGTCGGTCGGGTCGCCAAAGCCCTTCCAGTCATAGAAGCTGTAGTTGGCTGCCCGGATGATCGGGTAGAGTACAAACAGGAAAAAGACCGTCATGCCGGGTATGACCAGGAAGAACACGGTAAACGTCTTGGCGATGTCACGCTTGGTGCGTTCCGTCAGCAGCGGGGGGTCGACACCCGCGTCAATGTCCTTCCAGGTGCGGGTTGAAATCAGGTAAGCGAAGCTCAGCCACAGCAGATAAACAGCCGCCAGCCCGCCAACTAGCCCAACCCCTGCGCCTAGCATCAGGCCGTATTGAGGGTCCCGGTTTTTGCTGGCGAACAGGAGCCGTAGTCCCAGGCCGCCGATGAGGGTGGCTGCCAGATGACTGATCAGCAAAACGGGTATAAACGGTATATCCATCAGGTTTCTCCGCAAAATCAATACGTGCGTGTTATGGTGGGTTGCATCAGCCCGTTCGCCAGCGTTCGGCGTCGCCTGGTTGACTGGCCCGATGATGGCCAGGTTGGGGGCGACAGCGCAGTTGAGGGCCAGGTTACCTCTGGCTACGCATAGCCCGATCTGTTACACTCTTTGGACGGGGACTTCGAGACTGGCCGGGAGCCGTGCAGCACTAGCATCACGATCACGCCATCACCAGAGACAACACGGCCTCTCCTCCACGCGCATCGCGGGAGCCCGGTCTCATTTCCGATGTGTGGTAAAGGGTGTGGAGATGCCTGAAGCCATTGGGGAATGGAGCAGATCTCCACACCTTTTTACCCTAACGCCCTACTCCGGGAGCTAACACATCAGTCTTACTCAAGGGTAAAGAACGCCTCGTCCTCGATCATCATCGCCACGTCTTCCGGCGACATTTCGCCCGCAAAGAGCGCCTGCACTGAGTCCAGCACGGCATCGGCGACCGCCGGGGGCAGGAACTGGTCATAGTAAAGCTGGAAGTAGGGGGCTTCGTTCCGGGCTTCTAGCACCTGCGCCATGATCGGATCGTTGGCCAGGACTTCGTCCGCGCCTTCCACCGTTGGCACAACCCAGATTTCGGCTGCCGCGCGCTGGACTTCCACGCTGGTGATGTACTGCAAGAATTCGATTGCTTCGTCGGGAGCGTTGATGCCGACTGCAAAACCGTCGCCGCCACCCAGCACGTCATCGGGGTTACCTTCGCCTTCGGGGATAGCGGGGAAGGGGAACCAGCCGAGATCGTCGCCAATGCCGCCGCTCTCACTTAACGCAGCCTGCGCGCCCGGTGCCCAGTGGCCCATCAGTTCCATCGCCGCACGGCCATCGCCCATCATGCCAGCCTGATCGCCGTAATTCAAGCCGATGAAGCCTTCGGGGAAGGGTTCGAGTTCGACCAGTTCTTGCAGGTATTCGCCGGCCAGCACGAACGGTTCATCAGCAAACGAACCATCGCGATTGTAGGCATCCAGGAAGGCTTCTTCACCACCCAGGCGGATGGCCAGGTAGACCCACCAGAAGTGGCCCGGCCACTTTTCGCCTTCACCGAGCGCGATGGGTGTGATGCCCGCGTCTTTCAGCACCTGGACGGTTTCCAGCAGTTCGTCCCAGGTTTCGGGCGTGTCGTCGGGGTCGAGGCCAGCTTCTTCGAACAGGGCCTTGTTGTAGAACATACCAACTGCACCCCAGGTCCACGGCACGCCGTAGTAGCCACCATCATAGGCGAACAACTCGACTGCGGCAGGGGTGGAGAAGGAGTCGTACCAATCACCATCGAGTTCGTCGGAGATGTCGCGGCACATACCGGCTTCGACAAACTCCCATAGCACGCCGCCGCCCCAGCTCTGGAACAGGTCCGGCGGGTCGCCAGCCTGCATGACGGTCACCAGGCGCTGCTTAAAGGCATCGTTTTCCAGCACCGTGATTTCGATGTTGACATCGGGGTTCATGGCCATGTAGTCATTGGCCACCTGTTCCCAATAGGCCCCTTCAGGCTCATTGGTGTTGATGTGCCACCAGGTGATGGTGACGTCCTGGCGCGCCGAGGCCGAGGGAGCGGCGGCTGCAGTCAGGGTCAGAACCAGCACCAGAATCAGTGCCAACGCTAGTTTCTTCTTCATTTTTCCGTAAGCTCCTTTTTTATGACTTGGGATTTAACCGATATGCGACAGTTGGATTGGGTCGTGGGTTGCTGAATGGCACCTCCTTATATTCCGCCAGTGGGCGGGAATCCACCAAAGGGTGGGGTTCCGCCAGCGGGTGGACTGCACGAATTCCGAACGATAAGTTGTGTAGATAACGTTACACGGCGAGGGGAATGGCGGTGTTCTTCGATTTCTTCGATCAGCATTCGGGCGGCGATGCGCCCCATCTGGTCAAGCGGCTGGCGCACGGTGGTGAGTTGGGGATAGACTAGCGACGCCTGAGGAATGTCGTCGAAGCCGACGATGGATAGGTCGCGCGGAATGTCTAGACCCCGGTCGCGCGCCGCTTCGATGGTGCCAAAAGCCGAGAGGTCATTGGATGCAAAGATGGCAGTCGGTGGCTCTGGCAGGTCGAGCAGAGCTTCGGCGCAAGCGTACCCTGCTTCCGGCCAGAAGTCTCCTTCAACGACCAATGTAGAGTCGTAGGGGATGTTGTGGTCCTGCAGCGCCGCCCGGTATCCGTCCAGGCGATCTCCTGCGCTGTGAATAGACATGAGACCGGTGATGAACCCGATGCGCGTATGTCCCAGTTCGATCAGGTACTGGGTAGCGTCATATGCACCCTGCCAGTTGGTGCTGTCGACGATTGAACTGCTGTCGGTTGGGTCGGATTGGTCGATGAGCACATAGGAGAAGTTCAGGTTCTGCAGCGCTTCGATGTATTCGTTGGTGACTAGGGGCACGATCAACAGCAAACCGTCGGCCAGCCCGCGCGTCATCTTGAGAACGTAGGAGGATTCTTTGCCAGTGTTGCGGCGTGTGGTATACAGCAGCAGGTCGTAGTCATATTTGGCGACTTCTTCATCGATGCCGCGAATGATCTCGCCCACATAGCCGTTGTCCAGGCCGGGGACCAGCAGCCCGATCGCGCGCGACTTGCCACCGGCCAGGCTGCGCGCTTGCTGGTTGGCAACATACCCCAACTGCTCGGCAGCATTCAGTACCTTTTGACGGGTGCTCTCCTTAACGAATTCATACCCGTTGAGCACTCGCGACACGGTCGAATAGGACACCCCCGCAACACGCGCCACATCCACAATAGTAACTTTGCCGGGGTCAACAGAAGTCTTTTTGCTGTGGTTATCCACTGGTCGTTCCCATCACTTTTTGCAAACGCTTGCAAAACGAGTCAAAAAAAGAGAACATCCATCCGCGAATTTACCGTGAATTAACGAAGAATAAGTAAAGATTGTAAAATAAATTCGCGTCGGTTAATAATCTTTAGTTGCAAACGCTTGCAACAACCGTAGATCATTTTGCGCGCTTTGTCAAGTAATTTGTTCAGGGTCC
>JAADYV010000096.1 GCA_010092855.1 Chloroflexota bacterium
CCAGGTGATGCCGTCGGCGCTGTAGGCCAGCGCAGTCCCGGCGGGCACATCATCACACGTCGCCCCGCCGCCGAAATAGCTGAACCAGTCCACGCCCCAGCCGGTGTAGAACATCTCCCAGCCATTCTCGCCCAGCCGCACCGCCACCGGGTCGATGTTGTCGCCATCGTCCCAGTTGCCGCGCAGCGATCCGGTGAAGACGGGGTCGCTCTGGTCGAAGGGCGCGTCGGCGGTGGCGGGATCATCGTACCGGGTCCACGTCACGCCGTCCGGCGAAGTGGCCAGACCGACCGCTCCAAACGCTCCATACGCATCGTAGTACATCACGTATTCGTCATCCACCCGCAGCACGGCATTGGCTGCGACCAGGTGCCCGTCCCAGGTGCGACCACGTTCGGCCACCATCACCGGCTGTTCGTCGAAGGTCCAGGGGCCGGTGGGGTCGAGGGCCGTCGCGCGCAGAATCGACAGCGACTGGTCGGCGATATCGGGGCGTTCGTGCGGGTTGACGTACAGCACCCACGTGCCGTCCGGCTCGACCAGCGGCACCACCATCCGAATACCGTACATGGCCACCATCGGATCGGTGATTTCCAGAATCGGGTTGCCGTCGTATTTCGTCCAGGTGATGCCATCCGGCGAGGTCGCATAGCCAATGGCCGAAGGCCGGATGCTGAAGTCCTGCCCCCCGGCATAGAACATGTGGTACACGCCGTCCACGACCACCACCTGCGCGCCGTAGGTGAACCCGGAATCCCATTCACCTTCCGCGCCGACGGGCAGAATCGGGCCGTCACCATACGGCACAATATCGACCGCCACCGGCACCGGGCCATCCTGGGCGTGCGTCGAGTTGCCCGCCCCGCCAAGCGCCACCGCGACGACCACTATCGCCGCCAGCCACACATACAACACCTTACGCTGGTTGGTCATGGTTGATGCTCCTCCACATCGGTGAACCTGCTAAACAGTGATTTTGCCAAACAACATGCCAGACAATCCAACACCTTATACGCCACCTACGCGCATGTTTATCATCGAAATTCGCTGATAGACCACAGAACATTTGTACAGAATGCGGTATAATATCCGCACCATCCAGCCAGACCAAAACGAGGTACGCCCATGTCTGACTTGTTCGATTACGCCCGCGAACAACGCCGCCACGATCACGCGCCGCTCGCCGTGCGGATGCGACCCACCACCCTGGACGAGTTTGTCGGCCAGGAGCACATCGTGGGGCCGGGACGCCTGCTGCGCCGCGCCATCGAAGCCGACCAGCTCAGCTCGATCATCCTGTGGGGACCGCCCGGCAGTGGCAAGACCACCCTGGCCAACGTGATCGCCAACTCGACCGCGCGCCACTTCGCGCAGCTCAACGCCGTGACCTCCGGCGTCAAGGACCTGCGTGAGCTGATCGCGGCGGCGCAGGATCGACTGGGCATGTACGGCCAGGGCACGGTGCTGTTCATCGACGAAATCCACCGTTGGAACAAGGCTCAGCAGGACGGGCTGCTGCCGTTTGTCGAGGATGGCACGGTGGTCCTCATCGGCTCCACGACCGAAAACCCGTTTTTCTCACTGGTGAATCCGCTGCTGAGCCGCAGCCGGGTGTTTCAGCTCACGGTGCTGGAGGCCGAGGACCTGGCCACGATCATGCGGGAAGCATTACGCGACGGCAAGCGCGGCCTGGGCATGAAAAACATCATCCTCACCGACGAGGCCGCCCATCACCTGGCCACTGTCGCGGGCGGGGATGCGCGCACGGCGCTGAATGCCCTGGAACTCGCCGCACGGACCACGCCGCCCAACGCCGCCGACGAGATCGTGATCGACCTCGACGTGGCGCAGGAGAGCATCCAGCGGCGCGCGGTGCGCTACGACCGCAGTGGCGACGAACACTACGACACCGTCAGCGCGTTCATCAAGAGCGTGCGCGGTTCCGACCCGGACGCGGCGCTGTACTGGATGGCCAAGATGCTGCACGCCGGGGAAGACCCGCGTTTCGTGCTGCGGCGGATGTTCATCCTGGCCAGCGAGGACGTGGGCATGGCCGATCCGCAGGCGCTGGTGTTTGTGTCGGCGGCGGCGCGCGCCTTCGAATGGGTGGGGATGCCGGAGGGCTACTACTTCCTCTCGCACGCCTGCATCTACCTGGCCACTGCCCCTAAGAGCAACAGCGCGGGCGCGATCTGGCAGGCGCTGGGCCACATGGAGCAGCACGGCCCCGGCGATGTGCCGCCCTATCTGCGCGACAAGGCGGACCGGTTCAGCGGCGCGGCGCGCGACAACTACATCCAGGCGCTGGAAGAGGCGGTCGGGGATCGCGGCGCGTACCAATACCCGCACGACTATCCCGGCGGCTGGGTGGACCAGCACTACCTGCCGCTGGCGATGGATCCGCCCGGCTGGTACCGCCCGAAGGACATCGGCTACGAGCGCGAGGTCCGCGCACGGTTGGCGCGTTTGCGGGGGGATGACGATTGAGGGGTAGAACCAGTTTCCCAGGACAGA
>JAADYV010000530.1 GCA_010092855.1 Chloroflexota bacterium
AACCTGCCTCTAGATCGCGGCTTGCAGCGCCGCCTTCAGTTCGACCACCGTCTGGTAACGATCATCCGGTTCTTGCTCAACAGCTTTCATGATCACCGCCGCCAGCGCTTCGGATATGGCCGGATTCAGCTCGCACGGCGGAGCCTCCGCGAATGTGAACGGCTCAAACTTGCGCGGGTCACGGCGCGTGAGCAGGTGGTGCAGCGTCGCACCCAGCGCGAAGATATCGGAGCGCGGGTCGGAGAAACCTTTGTATTGCTCTGGCGGAGAATAGCCTTCGGTCCCGATTTTCTCCAGTTCACTGCCAGGGTGATATTCTTCAATGATTCCCATTTCAACCAGGAAGACCTGGCCCTCACGGTCTACCATGATGTTACTGGGTTTGACATCGCGGCTGATCAGCGGCGGAGTCTGGGCGTGGAGATAGGCCAGCAGATCGCAGGCCCCCAGCGCCCAGCCCACGACCTCGGCCACCGGCAGGTGCTCGTCGCTGGTTTCCAAGATGTGCAGCAGGTCGCTGCCGTCGATCAGGTCCATCACCAGGTACACCTGGTCGCCATCCTCCACAAATTCGTAGCAGGTCGGCAGGGCCGGGTGATTCAGTTCGGTCAGGTATTTGGCTTGCTTGCGGATATATTTGCGGTAACCGGGGTCTACACCGGGCTTGAGGATTTTCAGCGCCCGGTCCTGGCCGCTTTCGGGATCGTGCACGCGGTAGATATCGCCCATGCCACCCGATCCGAGCTGGTCTTTGACTTCGTACTGTCCGATTTTTTCTAGTTCCATCGTGACACCTCGCTGTGCTAAATGCTCGGTGATCACCGACCGGACGAGGTCGCGCAACGTCCGCCACCACAGCCCCACGAGTCCGAAGCCGCCACCGTTGTGCCGGGCATCGCGGCACAGGTCACGGAAGGCCAACGCCATCAGCGAGCCATATTCGCGCCGGAACTCGGCGGGGTACAGCCGCAGCAGCGCCTGGTAGAGCCGGTCATGCACCGTCAGGGTGCGCGTGTGGGTCGTCATCACGTCACCCCCGGCAGCCGCTTGTCGCGCGCCACGTTCACCAGGTGCGCGAGCCGCTGCACCTCGGCGTACACCACCCGCTGGCCAAACCCGGTCAGCCGGTAGTAGCGGCGGCGTTCGTCGTCCATCTGCGGGTCGGGGCGTTCGTCGGTTTCTTCGATCAGGCCCTTGTCCAGCATTCGCTTGATGGTCCCATACAGCGTGCCGGGGCCCATTTTGACCTGTCCGTTGGTGATCGTTTCCACGTCTTGCATGATGCCGTAGCCGTGTTTTTCGCCATCCGCCAGCGCTAGCAGGATGTGAAAGACTGCCGGGGTCAGCGGCACCATGTCTTCGGGGTGAGGTTGGAGCGTCATTGCAGGAATTCCTTATATCCATTGCAGATATATCTGTTACGGATATAGTATGCCGAATCGGGGCGATTGTCAATAGACGGTCGCGAATTGGGTGTCTGTGTGGACGAAACCAGCGCAACCCGCCCAACCCATTGTGCGTAAGATATAGTGAAGAACATCAGCGAATTTCCGCCGCAAAACCGGCGATGTGGAGGTTAGCATGAGTGAAAAACCCAACGGACACCCCGTCAACGAGGCGGAACCGATCCCGGCGGAGAAAGTCCGGCGCAGCAATGGCAGCCGTCCGCGCACAGCCAACCGTGACCCCATTCCGGGCATCAACCTGCGCGAGCTGTACGAGGAGCGCAACTGGACGGCGCTGGCCGGGCTGGGCCTAGTCGGGCTGGGGCTGCTGTTCCTGGTCGAGCAGGTGCTGGATATCGACATCAACCTGTGGGGTGCAATTTTGGTCCTGATCGGCGGCGGGCTGCTGTACACGGCCTGGGAGGAATACAACGCCAATCACCAGACCTGGACCGACCGCGCGCGCAAGCGGTTGACCGGCGGGGCGGTCATCGGCGCGATTGGCATCCTGGCCACGTTCGACATCAACTGGTGGGGCGCGATCTTGCTGGCGGTGGGTGGCTGGCTGGCGTACACCGCCTACCAGCGCTACGAAGCGAACAACAACGAATGGACCGACCGGGAACGGAATCGGCTGGTATTTGGGGCTATCCTGGGTGTGGTAGGTGTATTGGTACTGGTGGGTATGGGTTGGTTGTGGCCCCTGGTGATCATCGTAACGGGTGCAGCGCTGCTGTTCAGCGTCTTCAAGGAACGGCAGCAGGTCTAACAAACGGTCCACTCTCCCCCTTGTGCAGCGGGTAGGTCTTGCGCGTACCTGCCCGCTGTTCTATTCCCCGCTTACCAGATGCGTTCCCAGGTCAGATATCCACGCGGGGGAAATTAGCCCACATTTCATAGCGGACCACATCAATCTCTTCGGCAGACAGGTCAGTGTTCAACCCGATCGCTACTCGCGCCAGGACGACACCATCCACGCGAAGGTATCGATATCGGTCGTGCCCCGGATGCGCACGCGCGGCAGTTCGAGCGGGCGGTCGCTGACATGCAGCGTGCCGGGCTGGGTGGTGACGGCGGCCACAATCCCGACTTCGGGCAGCAACTCCAGCACGGCGTCGTCATAGCGTCCGCTGGGGTAGCAAAAAAAGCGTGGGCGCTCCCCGATCTGCGCCTCGATGGACTCCACGCTGCCCAGCAGTTGGAACACCAGGCAGTCGAAGTTGCAGCCCTGCGTCAGGTCGAGATGGGAGCGGCTGTGGCTCTGGATCGACATGCCCGCCTCGGCCATCTCGCGCGCCTGGGCCCAGGTCAGGTAGCCGGGGCGCTCGGCGTCGAGCCATTCCGTCACCACGAAGAATGTGCCCACCATGCCGTACTCTTGCAGCAGCGGAAACGCGCGCTCGTAGGCATCCGCGTAGCCGTCATCAAAGGTCAGGATTACCGGGCGTTCGGGCAGTGGTTCGCCTTCGGTCAGCGCCGCGTAGAGTTCATCCAGCGTAACGGTGGTATAGTCATTGGCGCGCAGCCAGGCCAACTGTTCCGCAAACTGGTCCGGCGTCACGGAGAGGTCGAGCCGGTAGCGGTCGGCGTCTTCCGGCGGCGTGCTGACGTAATGGTACATCAGCACCGGCAGCCAGATGCGGCGGCGGGTGGCATCATCCGCGCGCGAATCCGGTACCGCTGCGCCCAGCCACACGGCAGTCAAGAGGGTCAACAACACGAGTCGGCGTATCATAGGCTGAGATTACCAACACGCGGTTTGCTCGTCAATCTGCAGACGCCTATCACCTGCCCACACACGCTCTTCGGCTTCACCGGCGAGCCCACCGACGCCAACGGCCTCATCCATCTGCGCGCGCGGTATTACGCGCCCAGCCTGGGCACCTTCCTCAGCCAAGACCCGCACCCCGGCGTGTGGACCGTCCCCGGCTCGCTCAACGGCTACGGCTACGTGCACGGCAACCCCGCCAACTGGACCGACCCCAGCGGCGAGTTC
>JAADYV010000531.1 GCA_010092855.1 Chloroflexota bacterium
GGAAACGAATCAAAAAAGGAGCCAGCGTTGGCTCCTGGTGAAACAGGCCGTGCAGCTATCCGGTGCTAGTTCCAGTCGATGTGGATAACGGTGGTCTCGTCGCCAAAATCGCGGCGCGGGCCATCTTCTTCGTAGTACACGGTGAAATCGGTACTATCTGGCAACCAGCGACGTGCAGCACCATAGAACACGCCGTAGGTGTAGTCATCCGGCCAGGGAATGCGGCAGTGCATGATCGCGTGCTGGTCATCCACAAACTCGATCTGGAAATCACCGGGGTCGGTGCCGCGATTGTTGGCCAGGTAGATGTTGTTCCAACCCTGTAGGACGTGCGTGAGCGGCAGTTCCTCCAGTTCCGGGGGCAGCAGCGCGGTTTCCATCAGCTTGATGCCGATGCTGACCAGGTCGGTCATCCCACCCTGGCGATTCCCGATTTCATCCATCAAGTCTACGACGGATTGCATGGGGTACCACCGTTCGGGGTCGATTTCATCCATGCCATGCCGGGCCAGAACGTCTTTGTAGTTGTCTAAGTTGATGCTTTCCAGCAGCGAGAGGTGAACTTGTCCGATGGTTTCTGCGTCCGGGCTGAAGACAGTGTGTTGCGATATAGACACGGAAATGCTCCTGATGATGTAAGTGAAAGCTGCGATTGACAGGAGTATACAATGAGCAAAAAATAAATCCAAATTTTCACATCAATCAATAAACTATTTTTCATCCATCTTAATCCATATATACTCAACGGACCATTCATCCCAGCGCCGCAGACCGCCCGACCCGGTGGGCGTCCCATGCCGGGCCAAACCGCGGCGTTTACGAGACCCGTCACCTGCTATCTGGCTGACATTTCCCCGACTGCGCTTTCCCCGCACCGAGTTTCGTATTATGGTTATAGGAGCACAAAACATCCTTCCCAAGACAAAGAGGTGGTTTCATGCGTGAATGGCACTTAACCTATGCCGATCCCATCGCACCATGCATCGCGGCTGATGCGCGCGCCGGGCGAACGAATTACCTGGACGACCAGGCGTGGCAGCTCCGCCTGGGCCAGCCAGATGAACCGGCGGTGACGCTCGAAACCCGCTATGGCGGTCGGGTGGGGCTGATGCGGCTGCTGCCGGTGTGGTTTGTGGGCCGGCGACAGATATACGAAGCGCAGGGTTACCACACCCCGCCCACTCTGGTCGCGTTTGCGCCGGATTTCCTGCGGCTGCACGCGGACCTGACGCTCTATCTGCGGCTGACGATGGAGTTCTGGACGATGGACTCGCAGGTGGTCGGGGGCCGCTTTCGTGTGCACAACACCAGCGATCATCCGCAGAACGTGCGGCTGGACCTGGTGGCCCAGGCGATGCGCGAGAACCAGGCGGTTCAGATGTTTTTCCTGACGCTGGAAGGGGACCTGGTGGCGCTGCAGATCGGGCGCAAACAGATCGGGGACCTGGAGCCGGTGTTGATGCTGGAAAGCGCGCACAGCGACGGCACCAGCGCCCGGTTGAGCAGCGGGTTGGCGATTGCGCCGGGGAACAGCGAGTCGCTGCGCTGGGTGCTGGCCAGCACGCCGGATCGAGACAGCAGCATCGGGCGGGCCTATCGCTGGCTGAGTTACCCGCGCTGGGACGATCACCTGCACGCCATCGAGCAGCGCCAGGCTGCCGCCCCGCAGATCGACACCGGGCACGCGGACTGGGATGCAGCCCTGGCGTGGAGCCAGCAGTTGGTGCTGCGCGCGTTCCTGGGCGCGACCGGCAGCCTGCCCCACCCCTCGTTTGTCAGCACGCGCAAACCCAACTATGGTTTTGCGCTGGGCGGGCAGCATTCCGGCGGGTTCAAGGGTCCCTGGGGCGGACAGTCGCTGCCGGAAGCGCTGTTCATTGCACCGACCGCTGCGCTGGCAGCCCCGGAACTGGCGCAGGGCATGGTGCGCAACTTCCTGGCCGTGCAGCGCGATGACGGCTGGATCGATGCGCGGCCCGGCCTGGGCGGACAGCGCGCCAACGTACTTGCGCCGCCGCTGCTGGCGACCCTGGCCTACACCGTGTACCACTACACGCGCGACCGGGACTTCCTGGCCGATTGCCTGGACGGGCTGATCGCGTTTTTCGAACGCTGGTTCAAGCGCGACGTAGACGCCGACGCCGACCAGGTGCCCGAATGGACATCGCCGGAACAGGGCGCATTCTCACACAGCCCGCTGCTGGCGGCAGGCCAACGTTGGGGCCAGGGCATCACCATCAGCACGTTGGAAGCCCCCGACCTGCTGGCCTATCTCACCCGCGAAGCCCGCAGCCTGGTCCGCATCGCCGAGGTATTGGGCCGGGACGATATCCAGGCCGAATACGCCCCGCGCCTGGATGACCTGCGCGCGCGGCTGGACGAGATGTGGGACGGGCACCGGGGCGTGTTCTTCTACCGCGACCGAGATTCGCACGCCTGCCCATCCGGGGAACCGTTCTTCGAGGGCAAGGGCGACCAGCCGCTGGATGAGCGCACCACCCTGCCCACCGCCAGCCGCCTGATCCTGCGCGCGACCGGTGGCCTGAGCCGCAAACCCAAACTTGGCTGCACTATCGAAGGCATCGATGCCGAGGGCAAGGGGGCCAACGAAACGCTGGAAGCCGCCGACTTCGACTGGTACCGCAGCAGCGGTTCGGCCACCACGCGCACCATCTGGCGCGAGATCAAGTACCTCAAGTTTCACGGCCTGAGCCGGGTGTACAAGGTGTCGGCCAGCACGGTCGACCTCACCCAGCACGATCTCTCGCTGTTTATGCCGCTGTGGACCGGCGTGCTGAGCGCCGAGCAGGTGGAGGCTACCGTCGCCATAATCACCGATCCCAACCGCTACTGGCGCGAATATGGCATTTCCGGCTGCGCGGCGGATGACCCGCTGTACGATGCGTCGATGCAAAACGGCTGTGGCGGCACATGGCCCAGCTGGAACGCGCGGTTGGCCTGGGCGCTGATGGACAATGGCTACCAGCGCGAAGCCACCGACCTGTTCCGGCGCACGCTGGCGGCCCAGGTGCGCGCCCTGTATCAGGACAAGGCGTTCCGCACCCCATATAACCCCGACACCGGCGAGCCGATTGGCGACCGGGATACGCTGGACAGCGTGGTGTCGTTGGGCTGGTTTGCGCGCCTGTTTGGAGCGTTCATCCCCGCGCCGGGCGAAGTCGTAATCACGGGGCCGTTCTGGTTCGAGGGCGACGCCATGCGCTGGACGCAGTACGGCATCACAATCGAGCGCAGCGGGGACCGCACCGCCATCCACTTCGCCAGCGGGCAAACCGTCACGCTGAAGCCCGATGCCGAACCGCAAGTAGTCCGCGATCCTAAGATCGCACGCGATCCGAAGGGCCAACCATCCGCGCGCCCGGTCATCGTCGAGCCGGAAGGCCCAATCGCCGGTGCCAGCGATGGCAGTGACGAAGCCGACGACTCCGACTCCGGTGTGCCCGACCCGTTCGACGGCCTGCTGCCCGACGGGACGTAGCGCCGGGACACGACCAAACATCGCCAC
>JAADYV010000532.1 GCA_010092855.1 Chloroflexota bacterium
AGTTGTTCAGGCCCGGACGGGGCCTTCAGGCGCTAACGTGGCCCGGTGGGGCGTGCGTTGCCTGAGAAGCCGTCGTCTTGAGGCGACGGAGTCGTCACCACTGCACCTCGATCCAGAAGTCGCCCGCCGGACGGGGATGCAGCGTGATACCGTCCGCGCCGGTCGGTTCGCCATCAACCGTCACCGGCAGCCGCTCGCCGCTGGCCGGGTCGTACAGCCCGATGCGCAGTTGGGCCGGGCCGGAAGGCAGTTCTTCGGGCAGGCGCAGCAGCCAGTAGTCCAGCAGCGATTCGCCGGGCCGCCAGAAGCGCGCCGGGTATTGGCCCTGCATCGGCACCCCGTCCCACTGCGCGAGCAGGTTCCCGTCCGCGTCCAGCAGGTGAATGTACACGCTGTAGTCCAGCGCGGGAGGCGCGGTGTCGGTAGGCTGCCAGTACAACGCCAGCGCGACCTTTTCGCCCGGCTGCCATTGCAGCGTCACCAGGTCGTGGCCCAGGAACACCACAAAATCACCCACCAGCACCTCGGATTCCTGCGCGGCGACGGGGGTCATGGGCGTCGTGCGCGCGTCACGGTTGATGCGATACACCACATAGCGGAAATTGCCATCGTCGGCGGGCAGCGCGCCGGTCACGTCCAGCGGGAGCGGGTCGAGCACGGTCGGCCAGCGTGCGCCATCGGGACCGGTCGCGGTCTGGTTGACCGGGGCTTCGAATGTGCCATCGGTGCGAAGGGGCCGGATGCTGGCATAGGCGGCCCCCACCTCGGCCTCCGCCACCAGCGCATTGGGCCACAGCCCGTCCTGGATGGCCAGCCGCCGGTAAACGGAGTTGTCCACGAAGATATCCGCGTCCCCCAGGTCTTCGACGCTGGTCGGCAGGTCGGCGCGGCTGTTGCGAATATCCCACTCCGGGAAGAAAAACGGCAGCCGGTCCTCGCCGGGAATGACCACGACGGGCGTGCTGTTCGTGTCGGCGGCGCGTTCCTCCAGCAAATGCACGACCTGCATCAGGGCGGGATTGGCCGCGTCGTACTTGTCCTCATCGTTTTGCAGATCACCCCAGTGTTTGGACGTGAACTCCACCCCGGCGACCAGCGCCAGCGCCGTCCCCGCCGTCACGACCGCGCCACCCAACAGCGGCCCCCAGCGCCGGTCCGCCAGCGGAGTCCACAGCGCGCCGTCGATCAAGGCCGCAAGCTGCACCACCAGTAGCGGCACAATCGGGAAGCTGAGCCGATAGTGGTATGAATAATTCCAAAACCACAGCAGCGCATAAGGCAGCAGCAGCCCCCACACCAGCAGCAGCGTGGTCCGGCGTTCGTCCGGCCATTCGCGCCACACGTCACGCCCCAACCACGCCAACAGTCCAAACCCGGCCAGCAGCGCGAAGATTTCCGGCACGTTCAGCTTGTGCGCCGCGCCCAGGTCACCGCGCGCCCATTGCCACAGGTTGTCACCCTCGGTGATGGTGTCGAACGGGATCGCGCTGGGCAGCGTCCCGGCCAGCAGCAGGATCACGACCAGCAGCGGCAGTCCAAAACGTAACAGCCGCCGCTCCGCGATGCGCGCCGGGGGATACACCACCAAAAGCAGCGCGACCAGGCTCGCCAGCAGCACCGGCCATCCCAGTTCCTGGCCGGAACGCTGCGCCTGGTCATGCCAATACCCGGCGGGGAACACCAGCGGATCGTGGCCCAGCGCCAGGTTGCGCACGTACCACATCCCGCCCAGCGGAGCCGCGACCAGCGCCATGATCACGGCCAGCCGCAGCTTGCGCCCGAACGCAGGCCGGTTGGCGGGCCGGTCCACGCGGTTCAGCGCCGCATATCCCGCCGCGACCAGCAGCACGCCCAACGCCAGCGCGCCCCCGGTCGGTTTGGTCCACACTGCCCCGGCCAGCATCAGCCCGGCCAGCACCGCGTGCCGGATGTCGCCGGTACGCCACGCCGCGATAAAAAACGCCGCGCCCCCGGTGAAGTACATCGTCAGCGGCAGCTCCAGGTCACCCGCCCCGCCCCAGGCCAGCACGTGCGGGTACAACACCCAGATGGTGGCTGCCAGCAGCCCCGTTCGCCGCGACTCGAACACCACCCGCCCCAGCACGTAGGCCATCAACACCGAGCCCAGGTTGAACCAGGGCACGATCACGCGCGCGGCGTGGTCGTTGATCGCGCCCCACGCCTGCTGCATGTAGGTATACCCCAGCGGCAGCATCTGCGGGTAATAGCCGATGTCGTCGGGGATGGCCTCTTCCAGGAAGAATACTTTGGCGTTATAGCCGTAGACCCACAGCGGATCGTAGGCCACAAACGGCCAGTAGGCGCTCACCACCACGTTGGCCAACAGCACCACCGTGATCACGGCGATCAGGAACAACTCGAACTGGGTCAACGGCTTGGGAAGCGGCGCATAATAGACGGTCGGCGTCAGTTCCAGGTCCTCACGGCGCTGCCACGCAATGCCCAGGCCGACCGCCGCCAACAGCGCACTCCCGGCCAGCGTCCACTCGATGCGCAGCCGGCCCGCCGTCCCCAGGCCGAACATCAGCGCTGTATGACCCAGCGGCCCCAGCGCCATGCCGGTCCCGATCACCAGGGTGCGGTCGGCCCACAGGTTGCGCGGCAGCAGCGCCAGCGCCCAGGGCACGCCCACGCCCAAAAACATCCAGGCCGCAAAGGGTACCATTACAATTGTCGGTTCCAGCCAGCTCGCCATAGTCGTCTACAACTTCTCCAACCAAAAAACGTCTCAATTCTGTATACTGGTGCACAATCAACGATGCAGGACGAGGTGAGTCACCAGGGGGCGCACGAGATCAACCAGCCGCGCCGCGCCGATCCCGGCCACCACCGCGACCGGGGCCTGGATCGGCAGGTAATAGCGCTGCCATTCCATCGGAGTCAGCGCCAGCAGCGCCAGCGCCGTGATTCCTACCCAGAGTAGCACCGTTAGCGCCACCGCGCTATTCCGCCCGTGATCAAGGGCTTGTAGCGGCATTATTTCGCCTACCGCAGATTGGTTCGCCCCAGGTTCCGAATGCGCTACATCGCCCGGCGGGGATTGGGACACGCCTCGGAACGATTCCACCAATGCCCCGACGCCAAACGCAAACGCCCCCACGATCAACACGCCCCAGAACAGCCCCTGCCGCCCGGAGAGCCACGACCCGGCATAGGCGTTAATCTCCACGCTGATGAACTGCTCCCACACCGGGACCTCGAAATACTGCGCTTTGGCAAAAAACGCCTGGTTGAGCAGCCCGGCAGTGCGTTCGCTGAGGGTGTCATAGGGTCCGAACGCCTCCGCCTGGCCATCGAGCAGCGCGCGCCGTTGATCGACCACATGCCCCGGCATGTGCAGCGGCTCCGCCCACCACGCCGGATTCAACAGCAGAAACACAGCCAGCGCCAGCAGCCCAGTCCCCACCACGCGCAGCAGATTAGGTCCAGCCAACGCAGTCCACCGTCCGAGCCGCGCGTACAACGAAAATTCATACAGCGCTTCAGTTCCCTCGCCAGTCGAAGAATTTCCTGTAGGGGCACTCCTTGGGGTGCCCTCTTGGGAGTCGGGTGGATCAGCATCAACTGGCGGCTGGCTTTCCCTGTGGACGGCAAAAACGCCGGAACGCAGCAGCGGCTCCAGCGCCAACCCCAGGCACGCGACCAGCACCGTGACCGCGCCGCTGTGTTTGCTGGCCACCGCGAACCCGCCCAGCCCGCCCAGCGCGATCCACATCGCCAGGGTCCGCGCGCGTGCGCCACGCACCTGTAGATCACGGACCTGCGCCCGCACGAGGATCACGGCCAGCAGAATCACCAGGGCGCTGAACAGCAGCAGTGCGCCTTCCGTCATCGCGCGGCGGCCATTCAGCAGCACCGCCGGAGTCGAGACATAAACAAACGACGCGGCCCACGCCGCGATCCGCCGTTCCGTGACCAGCCACGCGATCCCGAACACCACCGCCACGCTCAGCGCGGTGAAGGCGGTCGAGACGGTGCGCCCGATGCGCAGCAGCCGCTCGGACGGCATATGCCCCTGGCGGATGTTCTCGTCCCATTCGCGCGGATCGCCGGTGCCCCACCACGCCCAGGGACCGTTGATGTCGTCGCGCTCCAATCCGGCCACGTCCCAGGCCAGCCCGGTCGTCATCTTGGTCACCGTGCCGTTGACGATGCGCAGGTCCCGGTCCATGCGCGCCTGGCCGTCGCGCGGCGGGTCACGGTACAGCACCGCGTCGAGGTCCCCCTCGATCACCAGCCGGTGATAGTCCAGCGACATATACAGGTGGGTCGATTCGTCGCCATGGAACGGCACATCGTCCCGCCCGGCGAAGACATACAGCCCCACCCCCACCAGCCACAGCACATCCACGATCAACCAGATTCGGCGTGTCACAATTCGATCCTTTGTTGAAACAGTTGTTAGTTATTGGTAGTTGGGTGCCAGTTCGGGGCCAGGCGAGGCAGGGAAACGCACTCGTTTTTGACGAGTTACCAACCACCAACAACCCAAAAAAACGCCCGGCCAACATGACCGGACGGATCATACACCACCTTGGGGGATCGTTAAAGGCGCGGCTGGCCTACGCTTGCGTGACGGGGAAATACACCGCCGACACCCGGATCACGCGATGGTGACCAGCACCTTGTTTTGCTCAACGCTGTCGCCGGGGCCGATGTTGACGTGGCAGACCGTACCGCCGCGCGGAGCCTTGAGTTCGTTCTCCATCTTCATCGACTCCAGGATGACGACCGTATCGCCCTGCTCGACGTCTTGCCCCTCCTCGACGGGCACGCGCACGATCATGCCCGGCATCGGCGCGCGGATCGAGACTTCTGCGCCGCTGTCGCCCAGCGCCATGAACGCGCTTTCCAGGCGGCGGCTGCGCTCGTCGGTCACCTTGACCTCGTACTGGTTGCCCGCGATCATGACATGGTGGATGTCGTCGCCCAGCGCCACGACCGCCTCGAAGCTGCGATAGTCCACCAGCAGCGAATACAGCTCGCCCTGGCGCAGCACGCGAAAGTCCACCGCGCGCTCCTCGCCATCGACCAGGATGCGGCCATCCTCGTTGATCTCGATTTCAAAGGTCTGGTCGTTGATGATGGTCTGGTATTTCAAGAATGCCCTCCCTGGCCAGCGCGAACCCCGCCGATTGTTTGCACAGCAGCTATCATACACAAAAAAAGGGGCGCGACGCAAACAGGTTGCGCGGCACGCCCCCGGTCGTTCGTTGGTTATAACCCCTATTGCAGCGCCGCGTTACCCCGGTCCAGCACGCCGCTGACGGAGAGGTACAGCAGGTCTTCCATCACGAAAGCCAGGTATTCGTCGGCGGTGGGGCTGGTGGCGTCGCTAATCAGGCGGCTGTCGAGCACCAGGTCAACGGCCAGCACGTAGCGACCCTGCGGCAGTTCCAGACGGTAATACACGCCGGTGCCATCACAGAACGATTCATCCGCGATCTGGAACACGCGCCCGGTCACCGCTGGCGGATCGCCAAAGGGCTGGAACGCATCGCTGGGCACGGGCACGTCGCGGTAGGCGCTGAACACCCCGGATTCTACGATCATGTCGGCGCGCTCATCGTCGAAGACCACCGCCTCCGCCCCATCCAGGCTGCCGTAGTCGCCGATTTGCAGCCCGATCAACCAGATCGGCAGATCTTCGGGCAGCGCCGGACACGCGGCATCCAGCACCAGGGTCGCGGTGCCCTGGAAGCCGTTGTCGGCCAGGTAGCCGCGCATGAAATCGCCCAGGTCGTCGCCACC
>JAADYV010000533.1 GCA_010092855.1 Chloroflexota bacterium
CGGTGCGCGTTGCTGTTCGCTCCCGGTATAATGAATGGGAGAGGCGTTAACAATCGACGAAACAACATTCGCCAGCGCCGGAAGTTGGATGATCCGGTGTTGGCGAAAAGTTATGTATTCGCTGAGGATGATGGTATGCGCAAAATCGAGGTTATCCTGGCCGGGGTGATCGTGCTGCTGCTCGTGATCATTGGTGTGCTAGTCTGGCAACGCACACAATCCGACGAAGATGACGCCAGCTTCAGCGTAACAATTTCCGGCGCGCGCGCGGATTCGTTCACGAGCGGGGAGGTATTCTACGAGTTTGTGGACGAATATTTCCTTGACGAAAAACAGTGGACCCACCCCGACACGACGATGTTGACCATCCAGAACGGCAGCGGCGACACGCTGCAAGTCATATCGATCAACATCCCCGTTGACGTAGAGCCTGGCACCTATGCGTTGCAAACACCGGTTGACCTTTCCACGCTGCCGGTAGGCGCAACCGTGCCGGTGGACGAGTTCACAGCCAGCTACTATGCGCCGGATGGGGCCAGTTATATCGCGGATGTGACCGGCCTGATCACGCTCACCGAAACCGGCGACCGCATCAGCGGCGAATTTGCGTTCGAAGCCAGCCCGTTCGATGCGTATGGCAGCCGGGCTAACGACCCGACAATTCAGGTCGAAGGTACATTTGAAGGCGTGTCGCTCCGCCGCTGACCGAACTCGCGACCTTTCGGCAAAGCCCAAAGAAAACACAGGAGGGGCCAGGTTGCCTGGGACCCCTCCTCACATGATGAGCCTATTCCGCCGGTGCCAGCGCAACCAGCCACATGTCGAACGAGCCTGCACCGTAGGAATTCGTTTGCCCGGCCAGCATCACCTCGCCGGTTGGCGTTTGGGCCACCGCCGTGCCCCATTCCGAGCCGTCTGCCCCAAACTGCTGTTCCCAAACCAGTTGGCCGTCCCCATCAACGCTGACGGCATACAGGTCGTTGCGCGCCGTCGCCGGGTAGCGGGTCGCGCCATTGAGCACGTAGCCGCCGGAGTCCGTCGCTGCCAGCGCGTTACCGTAGGTGTACAGCCCTGCGCCAAAGTTGTTGCTCCACACACGCTCGCCGTCGGCAGTGCTGCGCAGCACGTACATCGCCATCAGCCCGTCGCCTACGTCCGAGTCGCCAATCACCACGTAGCCGCCATCCGGCGCAGCCACAACCGCGTTGCCCCAATCATAGGGATGCCGTGAGGAAAACGTGCCATACGCCTGGTGCCAGCGTTCGCTGCCGTCCGGGTCCAGGCGCAGCGTGAGGATGTCGCGGTTGTTCGCGCCAAACCCGCCGCCGGTGGTGCCCAGCACCTGGTAGCTACCATCCGTCATCACGCTGGCAGACAGGCCCACGTCGGGTCCATCGCCGCCTGCCAGATGTGACCATTCTTCGGTGCCCTCGGCGTCCGTCTTGATGACGTAGATGTCGCTTTCCGCCGCCTCAAACGAGAACGTCGTACCGGTGACGAGAAAACCGCCATCGGGTGTCAGCGCCACCGCGCGTGCTTCATCCACCCCCGCGCCACCGAAGGTTTGCGACCATTCCTCGTTACCACTGGCATCCGTCTTGATCAGGTACACGTCCCGCGCACCGCGGCCGAAGGACGTGGTGTAGCCCGCGATGATGTAGCCGCCGTCCGGCGTTGGCACCACGTCAAAGCCATAGTCCCACCCGGTGCCGCCGAAGGTTCGCGACCATTCCTCGTCGCCGTTGCCGTCTGTTTTCACGAGGTATACGTCCGCGTGTCCGGCCCCAAACGAGAACGTATAGCCCACCAGCACCAGGCCACCGTCCGGGGTGGCACGGACCGCGTTGGCACCATCTGCCGCCGGGCCACCGAACGTCCGCGTCCACAGCGCGCCGTCCTGCGCAATGGTGTCGCTCTGTGTCGATACCGGAATGGGATCGCGCGTGCTCTCCGGCTGCACGGCTTCGAGCGCAATCGCCACCGCGTTCGAATTCTCCTCGTGGTAATACAGGCCGCGCACGACGGTCACGAGGTTGCCGTCGATCACGGGCGGTGGATTGTTGGCCACAAACACCCCACCGGCAGCCACGTACTCGTCGTAGAACACGGTGTTGCCCGTCACCTGCTTGCCATCGATTACGCCTGCCGCCGCCAGCACCCGCGTCCCCGCGCACGGTGCGAACACAACCAGGCCCGCGTCAACGGCTTCCGCGATCAGGTCTAGCAGCGCCGGGTCTTCGAGGATTTCGCCATACGGATCGAGCGTCACGTCCGAACGCGAAGGCATCAACGCCAACACGTCATACGCGCTTACATCCTCGATTTCGGTCAGCAGCATGTCCGTCTGCAAAGGGGGGCAGTCGTTCGGCTGCGCGAAGGCCGGGCACGGCGACATCACATCCCGCATCCCGGCCAGCGTCACGTTCCATCCAAACGATTCAAAATCATCAATGCTGAGATAAAGATTGGCACCATAATAATTCGGCACCACCACCAGCACTTCAACACCATCCGGCCCGCCACCGGCCTGGGCGGATGATGGCACGGCCACCAGCAGCAACGCCACGACACACAGCACACGTACCAGTTTCACCATGTTTGTCTCCTTCTACAAGAGGCGATACGCAGTGTGTTATACGGGGCTAACAGCGCGGATTTCATACGCAATCCGGTAAGCGCTATTGCCCGTCAAACACGAAGCAGCGCCCCCACCGTCCGGCGAGAGCGCTATACCATGCTGTGTGTGAATATCGGATGAGCAGTCGAACGGCTACTGGTAGTCCGGCAGCCAGTCGCCGTGCGCCGCGATCAGGTCATCGACCATCGCCCAGATTTGTTCCAGGTCGAGTTCGGCGGCGGTGTGCGGATCGAGCATGGCGGCGTGGTAGATGTGTTCGCGCTTGCCGGTCAGCGCCGCTTCGACCGCCAACTGCTGCACGTTGACGTTGGTTTGCATCAGCGCAGCCAGGTGCGGCGGCAGCGCCCCGATGCGCGTCGGCTGGATGCCGTTTTTGTCCACCAGGCACGGCACCTCCACGCAGCACCCCTGTGGCAGGTTGTCGATCAGGCCCGCGTTTTCCACATTGCCGTAGATCACCGCCGGCTGGTCAGTTTCCAGGCTGTGGATGATCTGCGAGCCATACTCCACGCTGCGCTCGACCTTCAGCGATGAGTCCGGGTCTTCGAATTCCGCGCGCATGTGGTCCCAGGCCGCGATCTGCGCTTCACAGCGGCGGATGTACTCGTCCAGGGGAATGTTGTACTGCTCGATCAGGTCGGGGCGGTCGCGCTTGATGAACCAGGGCACGTATTCGCTGAAGTGCTCGCTGGACTCGGTGACGAAGTAGCCCAGGCGCGTCAGCATTTCGTAGCGCACGCGGTTCCAATCCGGGACGCGCCCCTCGGCCACCACGCGGCGCAGTTCCGGGTAGAGGTCCACGCCGTCGCGCTCGAAAGTCAGGTAAAAGGCCATGTGGTTGATCCCGGCGCAGAGGTAGTTGATCTCGTCTGCCGGGACGCCGATATCGTGCGCCAGCTCCATCGCCGTGCCCTGGACGCTGTGACACAGGCCGACCACCTTGATCGGTGTGGCGCGGTAGATGGCCCAGGTGTTCATCGCCATCGGGTTGACGTAGTTCAGGAACGTCACGTCCGGGCACAGTTCTGCCATATCCTGGCACATCTCCAGCAGCACCGGGATCGTGCGCAGCGCGCGCATGATGCCGCCGATGCCGAGCGTGTCGGCAATCGTGGCCTCCAGCCCGTACTTCTTGGGGATTTCGAAGTCGAGCACGGTGCCCGGCTTGTAGCCCGCCACCTGGATCATGCAGATGGCGTAATCTGCCCCGTCGAGCGCGGCGCGGCGGTCGGTGGTGCATTCGATGGTGGGCCGCACGCCCAGCGTTTCGGCCACCTTGTGGGCCACAATACCGGACGTGTTCAGCCGCTCCTCGTCGATATCAAACAAACTCAGCGTGGAATCCGCCAGTTCCGGATAGCTCAGGATATCGCCCATCAGGTTCTTGGCGAACACCGTGCTGCCGGCACCGATAAACGTAATTTTGGGCATCGTCGTCCTTTCCTCAGAAAAGTCTCCAGGTGCGCAGATGTTCATTTATGAACGGCTGCACACTGTTTCATACTGCGCGCTATAGTAACGCTCCCCTGGCTGTGCGTCAATTGTGCGCTCTGCCCCAACCCGATGCGCATATTTGGCTAAAAGCGATAAAAACCCTGGCGTGCGGCGGTGGTACACTCTCTCCATAATTCTTTATGTGCAAGTGTGGAGAAAGCCCCATGCAACCCATCACAAAAGCGGTGCTCGCCTACAGTGGCGGGCTGGATACATCGATCATTGTGCCCTGGCTGCGGCACAATTACAACTGCGAGGTGGTCTGCTTTTGCGCGGACCTCGGCCAGGCCGAAGAACTCGACGGGCTGGAAGAAAAAGCGCTGCAAACCGGCGCGGCCAAGCTCATCATTCGTGATTTGCAGGAAGAATTCCTGACCGACTTCGTGTTCCCTACGATGCAGGCGGGCGCGGTGTACGAGCGGGAATACCTGCTGGGCACGTCGTTCGCGCGACCCCTGATCGCCAAACACCTGGTCGAGATCGCGGAGGCCGAAGGCGCAGAAGCGATTGCGCATGGCTGCACCGGTAAGGGTAACGACCAGGTGCGCTTCGAGCTAACGGCGATGGCGCTCAACCCAAAGCTGCAAGTGATCGCGCCCTGGCGTGAGTGGGACATCCGCAGCCGCGAGGACGCGCTGGCCTACGCCGAGGAATTCAACGTGCCGGTCACGTCCACGCTCAAGAGCATCTACAGCCGGGACCGCAACCTGTTCCACATGAGTCATGAGGGCGGCCCGCTGGAAGACCCCTGGAACGCGCCGGAAGACGATATGTTTGTGCTCTCGAACAGCCCCGAAGACGCCCCCGACGAACCGGCCAGCGTCGAGATCGCGTTCGAGAAGGGCGTGCCGGTGGCCATCAACGGGCGGGAAATGGCCCCCGTGCCGCTGTTCGTGCGCCTGAACGAGCTGGGAGCCACCAACGGCATTGGCCGCGTGGACATGGTCGAGAACCGGCTGGTCGGCATGAAAAGCCGGGGCGTGTACGAGACACCGGGCGGCACGATCCTGCTGACCGCGCACCAGGCGCTGGAAAGCCTGTGCATGGACAAAGCCACCATGCACTACAAGGACTTCATCGCCGTCAAGTACGCCGAACTGGTGTACAACGGCATGTGGTATACGCGGCTGCGCGAGGCGCTGGATGCGTTCGTGCAGGAGACGCAGCAGACCATCACCGGCACAGTGCGGCTCAAGCTCTACAAGGGCAACGTGATTGTCACCGGGCGCAAGAGTCCCTACAGCCTGTACCGCGAAGATTACGCTTCCTTCGGCCACATGGATATCTACGACCAGACCGACGCCAAAGGCTTTATCAACATGATCGGCCTGCCGATGAAGGTGGACGCCATGCTGAGCGTCGAGGGCACCGGCCAGAGCCGCTATCGCCAGCCGGACTATACGCGCTTCAAGCGGGACTAAGTGAGGTGGGATCGTGACGCTGTGGGGGGGTGTTTTTTCGCAACCGACGGACGACGCCGTGCGCAAGCTGAACGACAGCCTGCGCTTCGACTGGCGGCTGTACAATGTGGACATCACAGGCAGCATCGCGTGGGCGGAGGCGCTGGCGGCGGCGGGCGTGCTGACCGGGGACGAACGCGATCTGCTGGTCAATGGCCTGGAGCGCGTGCGGGCCGAGTTCAGCAACGGGAAGTTCATCCCTGCGCCGGGCGACGAAGACATCCACACCATGGTCGAGCGGCGGCTGACCGAGATCGTGGGCGCAGTGGGTGGTAAGTTACACACCGGGCGCAGCCGCAATGACCAGGTGGCGACCGACCTGCTGCTGTGGATGCTGGAAGGGAACGCGACGGTGCGCCGGGCGCTGCTGGACGCGATGACGGCACTGCTGGCCCAGGCGGACCGCTACCGCGCGGCCCCGATGCCCGGTTACACCCACTTCCAGCCCGCGCAGGCCATCACCGCCGGGCACTGGTGGCTGAGCCACTTCTGGCCGCTGGCGCGCGATATCGAGCGGCTGGAGGAATTAGAGCAGCGCTGGCGCGCGCGCTGTCCGCTGGGATCGGGCGCGCTGGCGGGCACCGTCTACGCCATCGACCGCCAGAAGCTGGCCGAGCGCCTGGGCTTCACCGGCATCACACCCAACAGCCTGGACGCCGTCGCCGACCGGGACCACGTAGCGGAGTGCCTGTTTGCGCTGGCGCTGATCCAAACGCACCTCAGCCGCCTGGCGGAAGACCTGATCATCTTCGCCAACCCAACCTTTGGCTTTGTGCGCCTGGACGAACGGTACAGCACCGGCAGCAGCCTGATGCCCCAGAAGCGCAATCCCGACCCGCTGGAACTGGCGCGCGGCAAGGTGGGCCGGTTGATCGGGCATCTGGCCGGGCTGCTGACCACGCTCAAAGGGCTACCCAGCGGGTATAACAAGGATGTGCAGGAAGACAAGGAGCCGCTGTTCGACGCAGTCGATACACTGCTGGTGGTGCTGCCGCCGCTGGCGAGCTTGATCAACACGCTGACCATGCAACCGGAGCGGATGCTGGCCGCGCTGGACGAAACGATGCTGGCCACCGACCTGGCGGACTACCTCGTCGCGCGCGGGCTGCCCTTCCGGGAAGCGCACGCCGTCGCCGGGCAGGTCGTCGCGCTGGCGGAAAAGGATCACATTCCGCTTTCCAGCTTGAAATTGGACCAGTTGCAGGCGCTCTCCCCGGTGTTTGGCGCGGACGTGAAAACGGTGTTTGACTTCGAGGCCGCCATCGCCCGCCGCCGGGTGGTGGGCGGAACGGGCGACGTGGATAACCAACTCCAACAGGCGCAGGACTGGGTCCAGCCGCGCGC
>JAADYV010000534.1 GCA_010092855.1 Chloroflexota bacterium
ATGGTCTGTTCGTCTTCCTGGGCGAAAGCGCCGAAGGGAAACGCGAGGGTAGCGATGAGAGCGAGCAGCAGACCGAAAGCAGATACCTTACGCATTGTGTGTGTTTCCTCCTGTATGTAGGATGTTGAAGTGTGTGGTGTTGCTTGTTTCCTGTGAGAGTTGAGCGCTCAATACACGTTGAAAAAGATAAGGTTCTGACATGAGAATAAAGCTAAATAAGTCTGAGAGTAATATTAAAAAGCAGATCGTGAACGAAAAAGGAACCGGGCCCGTGCGGTTGGCCCAGTTCCACAGATCACTCAGGTGATGGTGCTAGGAGGAGAGATACAGCGGCTTGTTATTCCTGCGCTTGCTGCATTTCGCGTTGCAGGCGGCGGATTTGGCGTTCGGCGCGCCACTTGATCCAGGTGCCGACGATGCCGTTGGGCAGTGCCATCACTGCGATGATGAACAGCGCGCCCAGCAGCAGCGGCCATATCTCGTTGACCAGGTAGTCGTGTTTGATCTCGTTGGCGTACAGGACCCCTACCATAAACGGAAGGATGCCCATCACCACTGTTGTGCCCAGCCGGTAGCGCCGCCAATAGCTAGACCAGGCTTCCGGGATGGTGACAGGTAGGTGCGCTACTCTCGCCAGGATACGCTCGCGGACGCGGGGCGGAATCAGTGGCAGGATAATCTTCTCCCACGCGAACCGGACATACATCATCGCAAACACGGCATACATACCTACGACAAGCTGCCAGACGGTGATGATCTTGAACAGTCTAAAAGTGACGGCTTCTTCGCGTAGGTAAGATTCGCTCAACTCCAGGCCCAACGCCGCCAGCGCGGGGCCACTGAAAGTGCCCATGCCGCCCGTCAGTGTATGCAGCAGCGGCAGCACCGTGTAGTTGATGCCCAGATACTCCGGCCTGATCTTGCGATCTGCGCTGACCAGGACAAACAGCACCCCACTGAGTGTGGCGATAATCCCGGCAAAAACCAGTGTCATCATGCGGTAATAAAACACGTTGTAGCCAATGGTGCTGGCACGTTCTTCGTTTTCGCGGATGGCCAGCACTGCGCGCCCCACCGGAGAGTTCATGTAGCGCCGGATGGCGAGAAAAACCACCACAAAGAACGCCAGTGTGATGTAGTACACGTCCAGGCGGTTGGCGGGGATGCGGATGATTTCCAGTTCTTCGGGGATGATGGTGCGCAGCGACACGCCCGTTTCGCGCCCGGTCACATCGAATGACTTGGACAGCACCAGCGATACTTCGGCCAGAGCGAGCGTGAACATGGCGAAGTACACGCCTTTCAGACGCAGCATGACTATCGCCGACAACACACTCAACACCACGCTGCCCACTACCGCGACACCCATCGCACGGTAAAAGGTGATTGTGTCACCCTTGGGCACCAGCACAAACACCAGCGCAAAACTCACCGCTGGGATAAGCAGCATGGGCCAGCGCAGCCTGGCGCGTGCCAGCAGCATCAACAGCAGCAGCGCACCGTTCAGCGCCAGCGCCACCGTCAAGCCGGTGTTGTGACCCTCAGCGTTGTATTCCGCGATGACCAGGTAGGTGATATAGCCCCCTGCACCGAAAAACAACCCGTGACCAAAGGAAATGATCCCGCTGAAGCCAAACAGCAGGTTATAGCTCATGGCTAGCGATGCCATGACCAGCGCGGACGCCATATACAACTGCCAGGTGAACGATTTACTGCCCATCCGCGCAAGTTCGGGCGTGACGACACCGTCGGTTTGATCGGCTACGAGATACGGGAAGCGCCACAACACGATCAGCACGACAGCAAAAAACCAGTTGGCCAGCACGGTGCGCAGCAGCAGCTCGACCACTTCGCGCAGCGCCTGGTTTTGGATCTTCTGAGTCTGGGAAAATAGATAACGTTCGATCATAGTGCGTCACTCCCTGCCGAACAGACCGCTGGGCTGTACCAGCAGGATGGCGATCATCAACACGAGGGGCGAGGCTTCGGCCAGCGCAGCGGTGCTCATGTGCTCCAGTTCGAGCCGTTCGGCGATATCTCGGGTCAGCCCGACCAGCAGGCAGGCTACGGCAGTGCCTTCGAAACTGCCCATACCGCCGATCACGATCACCACGATGGCCAGGAACAGGTATTTGTTCCCCAGGTCGAGCGTGGCGCTTTCGACGGGCACCAGCACCGCCCCCCCTAACGCGGCCAACGCTGCCCCGACAATGAACACCAACGTAAACACCTGCCGGACATTGATGCCCAGCGCCTGGACCATTTCGCTGTCCTGGATACCGGCCCGGATGATGATGCCGATGCGGGTGCGGTTCAACAGCAGGAACACGCCGAGCATCATCACGAAACCCAGCAGGATCACAAACATGTCGTAGACCTGAAACTTCTCGCCCAGCAGCATGAAGTCGCCGTCGAACACGGGCGGTTTGGCAAATGCCTTCGGCGTCACCTCGTAGCGCCGCTCGATCAGGTCCAGCAAGACCGATCCCAGACCGAAGGTCAGCACGATCTGGAATATGGGCCGTTCGTACAACGGGCGGATCAGGCTGATCTCGAAAAACGCGCCCTGGATGCCCATGAATATCACTGCGCCAAGTACCGCCGCCAGGAAACGCAGGTTTTCGCCGTAATCGAGCCGGTCGTAGATTTCCCACCCGACATACGCGCCGATCAATAAAAAGGCCCCTTGTGCGAAGTTCAGCACGTCCAACAGGCCGAAGATCAGCGACAACCCGGAGGCTACCATAAAGACCAGCATCCCCAGGTACACGCCCCGGAAGATGGCTTGCCAGGTGGTGGCCGCGCCGAAGTCGAACAGGCTGATCAGCAACAAGGCCAGGGTATAAGCAGCGATCAAGACCCAGGAGCGGCGGTGTTGGGAGGGCATGTTGGCGATAAACTGCATCGGGTAGAATAATGGCGGTTCTGTGCCTGCGGCGACGGCGGCGTCCGTTCTGGGCGTAAGCTGGTAGGCGATCACCAGCCAGAACAGGAACAAGGTTGCCGGGCCGCCCACCAGCCCGATAGCTGTACCAAAGGCGATACCCTTGATGGGGTCTCGGTTTTTGCCGATAAACAGGCTCCGGGTGCCAGCCGCGCCCAGAATGGCCGCGATCACATGGCTGACCAGCAGCGCGGGTAATAGAGGAATATTCATAAGATTCTCCGCTTCCAGGTGCCCATAAAATTAGTTCGCATGGTGTAAGCTCCCTATGCCACGCCGAGATAGCGCTGGATCAGGTCGGGCGCATTGACCAACTCATTCATCATGCCGCTGTGCACGGACATGCCTTCTTCGATGATGACGTAACGTTCGGCCAGGCGGCTGGCGACCTGGAAGTTTTGTTCCACCAGCAGTACGGTGGTTTGCGCGGAAAGCTGACGGATGGCGTCGATCATCTCTTCAATCAACACTGGGGCCAGGCCTTCACTGGGTTCGTCAATCAACAGCAGCGTGTTTTCGGGCACCAGCGCACGCGCAATAGCCAGCATCTGCTGTTGCCCGCCGGAGAGATGTCCACCCGGCAAGGTGTACAGGCGTTTGAGGTCCGGAAACAGGCCAAAGATAAAGTCGGCTTTGCGGTCCAGGTCACCCGTCTGCCGTTCCGCAATTTTGAGGTTTTCGGCGACGGTGAGATCGCGGAAGATGATGCGCTTTTCGGGCACGTAGCCGATGCCCATCTGCGCGATCTTGTGTGCTGCGCGGCTTTGAATCTCCTCACCGTTGTACACTATCTGGCCAGCGCGCGGTGGCGACAGGCCAATGATGCTGCGCAGCGTCGTGGTTTTGCCTGCGCCATTACGCCCCAGCAATACAGTGATGCTGCCGCGCGGTACTTCCACCGTTACGCCCTCCAGGATGTGGAATTCCCCTATGAACGTGTGAATATCGCGCACTTCCAAGACGTTCATCATGACGTTTTCTCCGGGGAAAAGTCGCCGTACAGCTGGCCCAGGTAGGCTTGCTGGACGGTTTCGTTGCTGGCGATTTCGTTGGGGGTACCTTCGGCCAACAGCGCACCCTGGTGCATGACCGTGATGCGATCCGATATGTTCATGACCACGTGCATGTTGTGCTCAACCAGCATAATTGTTTTGCCGGTTACACTTTGGATGCGCTGGATTGTTTCGATCAGGGCCGGCACTTGTTCGGTGGCCATGCCCGCTGTTGGTTCGTCCAGCAGCAGCAGTTCAGCATCCGACGCCAGCAGAATCGCCAGTTCAAGCTTGCGTTGGTCGCCGTGTGGCAGGATGACGGCAGGCAGTCCGCTTTTGTCGACCAGCCCAACTTCAGCCAGTGCCGCGAGTGCTGCCGTGGTATAGCGCTTGAAGCTGCGGTACGGCCACCAGAAGACGAAATTGTGCCTGCCACGGGCCTGTGCTGCCAGCCGGACGTTTTCCAGCACGGTCAGGTTAGGAAAAATATTGGTGATCTGGAAAGAACGCCCAATGCCCAGGTGCACACGGCGATGCAGCGGTTCCTGGGTGATATTCTGGCCTTTGAACCAGACAGTGCCGCTGGTCGGTTTGAGATTACCGGATAATAAATTGAATAACGTGGTCTTGCCCGCGCCATTAGGACCGATGATCGAATGTAGTTCCCCGGTCCGCACTTGGAGGTCCACATCGTCAACGGCAACCAGGCCGCCAAACTCTTTGCGCAATCCCCGGCCTTCAAGAATGTATTCAGACATAGGCTTTATAACTCACTTGATAGGGGGGACACACGCGCGTGTATCCCCCTCGGTATAGCATCCGTAGCGAACGAGCGTTAGCGCTCAGTGACGGGCGTGCAGTCCAACTCGTCGCTGCTGCGGTCCGCGCCCGCTTCACACGGCATTTCCAGCGGATCGATCTCGATGACGTCCAGCCGTTCGTAGAAACGGAATTCCGGATCGTCCAGGTTGGTCAGACGCACCGCGTACATGGGCATCACAGCCTGGTGGTCTTCAGCGCGCAGGTAGTAAGTGCCCTTGGGGCCTTCCCATTCCAGGCCTTCCAGCGCCGGGACCAGGTCTTCGACGAATGTCGAGCCTTCGGAATTCTCGAGGCCGGCCACGATTGCCTGGCCAGTGGCGAAACCGCACTCCGTGAAGAGGTCCGGTACATCGCCGTCAAAACGTTCGATGTGCTGTTGGACCAACCAGTCGTTGATTTCGTTGTCCGGCAGGGTGTAGTGGTAGATGATGAACCCATCAGACGGGATTTCCTGGGCATCAGCAAACGCGACCATGATGTCATTGGAGTTGAAGAACCCAATCGCGGCCATCTCGTCGGTGACGCCTGCTTCATCAATCTGCTGCACCAGCGGGATTGTGCCGGCACCGGCCCAGATGTAGATCACGCCGTCCGCGCCCGAGTCCATGATTTCGTCCAGGAAGGGGCCAAACTCGGTAAGCGTCAGCGAGCCATAGATCGTGTCCTGCACTGGAGTCGCGTCGTATTGCTGGAGCATGTAGTCGAATGCTTCGGCAGCTTCGCGACCAAAGGAGTAGTCGGCGGCAAACTGGACGTAGGTTTCACCGATAGCGTCCACCCAGTAGGGGGCCAGCGCCATTGCATCATGCCAGGAGTTACGGCAGGCACGGAAGGTGGTTTCTTCGAACAGGTCACCGGTCAGGTTCTTGGCCGCAGCCGGACCCGCCATCAATATCACGCCATAGTCGGCAGCAATTGCCACCAGGCCCTGGGTCACGTCAGAGGATGGTGCGCCGACCAGGATTTCGACGCCTTCGCCTTCGATCAGGTCAACGGCCTGTTCCGCCGCAACCACGGCATCTCCGCCGTAATCCCGCACGATGATCTCAATCGGACGACCGGCCACTTCCATCGTACCGCCAGTGGCATAGTCAAGACCAAGAGCAAAGCCGTTTTCCAGCTCAATACCATAAACCGCTAGCAGACCAGTGCGGTCGGTGATCACGCCGATCTTCAGCGTGTCCTGGCGGGCTTCGGTTTTGGCCGTGTGCGAGGGGATCAGCACCAGCGACAGGGCCATCACAGTTACGAGCACGATAAGCGATAGTTTACGCATCTGAAAAGCTCCTTTTTTGACTCAAATCTCATTACGGTTTGGGTGCGAGCAGCGCCAGCTAAAACAAACTTGAACAAAAACGAACGGTGCGATGTGTACCTCCTTCCCCATCCATTAGGCGTATTGATCGCGGAGTTCACGTTTAAGGATTTTGCCCGCCGCCGAAATCGGCAGGGCATCCAGGAATGCGACGGATTTGGGCACTTTGAACCCGGCCAGTTGATCGCGCAGGAAGGCGAGCAGTTCATCGGCACTGACACTGGCGTCTGGTTTGAGCACCACGCACGCCTTGCCCACTTCGCCCCACTTCTCATCCGGCACACCGATCACGGCGCACTGGTGCACGGCAGGGTGACGATACAGCGCCTGTTCGATCTCCGCCGGGTAGATGTTTTCGCCACCGGATATGAACATATCTTTTTTGCGGTCCACGATAGTGAAATACCATTCGTCGTCGTATTGGGCCAGGTCGCCAGTGTGGAACCAGCCGTCTTCGTCAACAACGTCTTCCATTGCTTCCGGCATGTTGAAATAACCCGAACAGAAGGACGGCCCCTTCAGCACCAGTTCGCCAACCTGGTTGGGACCCAGCGGCTGGTTGTCGGCATCCACCACGCGCGCATCCACGAAGAAGTTTGGGCGTCCGATGCTGCCCGCCTTGCGAATGGCGTCTTCCGGTGCCAGCGCGAAGATACCCGGCCCGAACTCGGTCATGCCAAAACCTTGCTTGAACCGCACATTTTTGTCTGCACCGAATGTTTCTACCAGCGTGACGGGCAGTGGCGCGCCCCCGCTGGTGCAAAAGCGCAGGCTGCTGAGGTCCACGCTGTCCCAGTTGGGAGCTTGAGTCAGCATCTGGTACATGGTCGGCACACCGGCGAAGAAGTCTGCGTGGTATTCTTCGAGCAGGCTGAGCACCAGCTCGGGATCAAAACGCCGGACCAGCACTACCGTCCCACCTGCGATCATCAGCGGCATCGTATACACCAGCAGCCCGCCGGTGTGGAACATGGGGAAGACATTCACGGTCGTGTCGCCCGGCAGGATATCGTGGATCATGGTGTTAAGCGTGTTCCACGCGATCATGCGGTGGCTGATCCTGGCCCCTTTGGGGAGTCCTGTTGTGCCGCCGGTGAAGATCAGCGTGGCAGTGTCTTCCTTGTCCAGCGCTTCGGTGATGACCGGGGCCGGATCGCCGGATTGCAGCGTTGTTTCGAAGTGTTGGCTGTTCCCGGTGCCTTCACCTTCGATGTGCAATGTGTGGGTGACGCTGGGCGCTGCGGGCAGCAGGCGGGCGACGTGGTCCTTGAACTCGTCCGAGAAAATGATCACTTTGGGCTTGGTGTCGTTGATGACCTGCACCAGTTCGCGCCAGTGCATCCGCCAGTTGTAGCAGGCCAGGATCGCGCCCAACTTCCCGCACGCAAAAAACGCATCCAGGTATTCCACGCCATCGTGGGCAATAATGCCCACCCGGTCGCCCATCCCGACGCCAGCTTCGGTTTGCAGCCAGTTGGCCAGGCGGTTGGCGCGTTTGTTCATCTGAGCATAGGTGTAGTGGGGCCGGTTGGCTTTGCCCGCGTCCACCACCGCCAGCCGGTCGGGAGTATAGATGGCGCGCCGAGCCAGCGTATCACCAATGTACATCTCAAAAAACTCCTATTTTTGTGTCCACTCAAATGCAGCGGTAGCCATCGTATAACCCGCCCCACTCGCGCAGAAGACGATCAGTTCACCCGGTTTTGGTCCGATGTTTTGGGTGATGGCGTCATCCAGCGCCAGCGGGATACACGCCGAGCCGGTATAACCCCACTTGTCCATCGTGGTGTGCGTTTTTTCCAGCGGCAGGCCCAGGTCGTTCATCACGTATTCGATGGTACGCAGATTGAGTTGGGTGAAATATATTTTGTCGATGTCGCTCACCTGCCGCCCGATTTTGTCCATCAACGCGCGGACCAGCGGCGGCCAGCCCAGGTTATTGGTATCGGGCGGGAAGCGCTTGCGGATTTCCAGCTTTTGGGGCCGGGTGCCCTCGCCGCCCGTGACCTCGACCGTGCCACCGATGAAGATGCCCATGTAGTCGTGGAATGCGCCGTCGGACTTGATGTTCGCGCCCAGAAAGCCGGGTCGGTCTCCCACGCGCAACACAATCGCACCCGCCCCATCGCCGAACAGGGTGCAGGTGCGTTTGTGTGTCCAGTCGATGAAGGGAGTCATGCCATAGGCGCCGATCACCAGGATGTTGTTGTATTCCTCGTCGCCAGCGATATAGCGAGCTGCGATATCGACCCCCACCACCCAGGCGGAACAGGCGCAGTTGACGTCAAACGTACCCGCGTTGGCTGTGCCGAGTTTGTACTGCACGACGGAAGCTGTGCCCGGCGAGATGTAATCGGGCGTGTCGGTGGCCAGAATGATCAGGTCCACGTCTTCTGGCGGCAGCGTTGCCCGTTCCAAAGCCTGGCGCGCAGCGTACACCGCCAAGTCGGAGGTTACCTCGTCCTCCCCGATCAAGCGCCGCTCGCGGATGCCGACATTGTCGAGTAGCCATTGGTTGACCGGCTCGCCCAACATCTCATCGAGTTCGGCGTTGGTGCGGACCTTTTCTGGCAGATAGCGCCCGGTGCTGATGATTTGTGCAAAACGCGGCATGACTTGTCCTTATGCTTGTGCTTCTATGCCTATTATACTTACGGCTGGATGTGATCGTGAAATAGCACGTTGAATTCGTCCGGCTTTTCGATGTAGGGCGTGTGGCCCGTGTCGGCGATGACCGACTCCTGGTAGGTGCCGCCGTTGGCCGCGTACCGTTCTAGCACCGCGCGCGTCTGGGTGACCATTGGTTGGGGCGGGAACACGTCCATGCCCGGCCAACCGGGAACCGCGCCCATCGACCCCAGCGTGCCCACGTCGAAAAACGACTGGTCGGACACGATCTGGTCATCGCTGCCGCGCACCCACAGCACTGGTGGCTTGGGACGGGCAGCGAAGAGGCGCTGGATGTCAGCCCGATACTTGGGCGAGACGGCGTTCAGCGGACCCCACACGCCCGGCGCAACGTTGGGCCAGTTCTCGGAGGGTGTCATGTCCCCTGGATAATCTTGTTCGCCCACGTGTTGAGAAAGCAGCGACGACAGCAGGTCTTCTTCCCGCTCCGGTACAAACGGCGGTTTCCAGTAAAACGTATTCATCACCACGCGGGGCGATGCCTGTGGGTTGTCACTGCCGCGATTGCCCTCGCCCATCAGCTTCGCAAATTCAGGATTCACGATGCCGCCACCCGATCCCGCGCAGTCCGGGTAGCATGGCGTGCCGGCCACGTCTTTGGAGCCGCCGAAGCCAAACGGCGAGCCAGGATTAACCTGGGTCACGCTGGCCAGCCGCGCCGGATAGTCGATCATCATCTGCCAGACCAGCGAGCCACCCAGCGAATGCCCGGCCACATGTACCTGGTCCAACCCCAGATGGTCGATCAGGGCCACCATGTCGTCGGACCAGTCGCCCATGCCGCGCGCGGCATCTATTTTCGCATCCGGATCGGCACCGCCATAACCGCGCAGGTCGGGCGCGATGCCCCGATAGCCATCTGGCAAGCCTAACATGATTTCTTCCCAGAAGGTGGCCGACGAGGCGTTGCCGTGCAGGAACAAAACTGGGGTGCCGCCTTCCAGCCCCGTGAACAGGACGCGCGTGCTCAGGCGCGAGGTAGTGACGGTTTCTGCCGTCACGCCGGGTAGGGTCGGTACGCTCATGGTGTCCTCCGTGTGACTATGACTGCCCGTGAATAAAATCGAGAATGACCCGGTGCGATTCTGCCGGTTTTTCGATGTTGAACAGGTGCCCCGCGCCCGCGATCTCGATAAGCTGCGCGTGTGGCCAGGCGGCCTTGATTGCTTCGCTATTGGTGGGCGGTGCGACTTCGTCCAGTTCGCCGACCAGCAAAAGCACCGGCACGTCCGGGACAATATCCGTGATGTGGTCGGCCTGCAGATAGGGCAGCCCGGCCTGGCTCTGGCGCACGTAGAGATTGGGTGTTTGCTGGCTGTTGAAGCGCAGATCGATCAGCTTCTGGAAGCCTTCGGGATCATGTTCTTCGAAGCCCTCCGCTGCAGCAATGCGAATTCCGCGTTTGACCAGTTCCAGCGGATCACCGGAGCGGTCTTGCAGCACCTGCATCGCGCGTTCGGACGGCATAGCGACCTTCGGCCCCCAATAAAGGGTCGAGGCCAGGATCAAGCTCTGGATGCGGTCGGGCGCTTTGCGCGCCATGAACAGCGCGATCCCGCCGCCCAGCGAATGCCCCAATACATGCGCGCGTTCGACCTTCAGCGCATCGAGCAGGCCCAGCGTGTCCTCGGCCATCATATCCAGCGTGTAGGGGATGTCCGGTTTGTCGCTGCTGCCGATGCCCCGGTTGTCAAACGTGATCACGCGCAAGTGTTCGCCCAGCGGTCCGACGTTGCGCCACCAGGCCTGGTGCCACTGCCCCACCCCGTTGATCAGCAGCAGGGTTTCAGCGTGTTCTGCGCCGTAAATTTCGTAGTACAGCGAAATGTCGTTTGCCTGTACGGTTGGCATGTGTTTTGTCCTTTGGCTACTGACTACCGTATTGCTCAACCAATACTTTCTTGTCGATTTTGCCCGCGCCGGTTTTAGGCAGCTCAGCTACGAAGACCACCGCCTTGGGCACCTTGTAACGTGCCAGGTGTTCGCGCAGAAACGCCAATAGTTCATCATCAGTGAGTTCGTGGCCCGGCTCGATCACGACGATTGCGCGGCCAACCTCGCCCCATTTGTCGTCGGGTACGCCGATCAGGGCCGCTTCCTTGATCGTAGGGTGACGGTACATCACGCTCTCCACCTCGGCGGGATAGACGTTCTCGCCACCGGAGATGATCATGTCCTTGAGCCGCCCAACGATGGTATAGCAGCTCTCGTCATCATGTACTGCGAGATCGCCGGTATGCAGCCAGCCATCGACGATAGCGGCAGCAGTGGCTTCCGGGTTGTTCCAATACCCTGGCGTGACGTGTGGGCCCCGGATCAGCAGTTCGCCCGGTTCACCCGGCTCGCAGGTTGAGCCATCCTCTCGCACGGTCTGCACGTCAATGTGCAGCAGCGGATAGCCGACCGCGCCTGGTTTGCGGCGCACATCAACGGCGGGCAGCCAGAACGTGTTGGGGCCCGCTTCCGTCAGCCCATAGCCGGTTTTGAAGTCCACGCCTTTTTCCCAGAAGCGTTCGAAGATGGGCATGGGACACGGCGCGCCACCGCTGATGACCAGCTTGAGCGCGCTGAAGTCGGCCTCTGGCCAGCGGGGATGCTGCTGCATCACCACTAACATGGTTGGGACGCCGAAAAACACCGTCACCCCACCATCCCGTATCAGATCAAAAACCTGGTCCGCATCGAACTTCTCGCACAGAATGCTCGTGCCGCCAATGTGCACCAGCGGCAGCGTGAAGACGTTGAGTCCGCCGGTGTGGAACAGCGGCGAATTCAGGATCGCCACGTCGTCCTGGTCCAGACCCCAACTCATGACGGTGTTGATGTTGTTCCAGGTCATGTTGCCATGCGACAGGATCGCGCCTTTGGGCAGCCCTGTCGTCCCGCCCGTGTAGCAGATTACCCAAGGCGAGTCCCAGTCCAGTTCGGGGCGCGGCGCGGTGAGCGTGACCGGGAAACTGTCGCGTTCGGAGAATGGGCGATCATCAGGCGCGGCCTGTTGGTTGAGGGCGACGAAATGCCGCACGCTGGGGAGGTTCGGGCGCAGGGCATTGACAGCGTCAATGAATTCATCAGAGTAGACCAGCACCAACGGCGCGGCGTCCTGCAGCAGGCCTTGGAGTTCGCGCGGTGTCAAGCGCCAGTTGAGGTTTTGCAGCACCGCCCCGATCTTGCCGCACGCCATCCAGATGTCGAGATACGCCATGCAGTTGGTGGCATAGACCGCCACGCGATCCCCGGTGGTGACCCCCAGGCTGCGCAGGTAGTTCGCCGTCTGGTCCGCCTGCGCATTCCAGGCGGCATAGGTGTAGTCCCGCCCAGTGACGGCATCCCGGATGGCGAGCTTATCAGGTGAGAGTTGAGTACGGCGCTGCAAATAATCGGTAATGTACAGCGATTTCTGTTTCATGGTGTATCATCAAAAATCTAGTTTGTCAGGAAAACTGCCAGGTTACACAACCAGCCCGCCATCGACGCTGAGCACGGCCCCATTGATGAACGATGCTTCGTCCGATGCCAGGAACAGATAAGCGTTGGCGATATCGTCCGGTTCGCCCAGCCGTTGCACCGGTGTGCGCTCGACGATGCTGTCGATCACCTTCTGCGGCACGGTTTCGATCATGTCGGTGGCGATGAAGCCCGGCGCAATCGCATTCGCCGTAATACCTTTGCGACCCAGCTCGCGCGCCCATACTTTGGTCATGCCGATCACGGCGGCTTTGGTGGCGACGTAGTTGGTCTGGCCGAAGTTGCCATACAGCCCCACCACCGACGATGTGGTGATGATGCGGCCATAGCCCCGCTCGACCATGTGCAGCGCAACGGCCTGGGTCAGGTTAAAGACACCTTTCAGGTTGACGTTGATGACCGCATCGAACTGCTCTTCCGTCATCTTGACCAGTCGCGCGTCTTTGGTGATCCCGGCGTTGTTGCCCAGGATGTCGATCTGGCTATAAGCGTCGATTACCCGTTGCACAGTGGCCGCGATCTGGTCGCGGTTCGTCACGTCGCAGATGGTGGCCAGCGCGTCGCCACCCGCTGCCTTGATTTCCTCGACGACGGCGTTAGCCTTGTCTTCCACCACGTCGAGCACGACGACCTTCGCGCCCTCGGCTGCAAAACGTAATGCGATGTGGCGTCCGAGGCCCTGCGCTCCGCCGGTGATCAACGCTACCCGGTTTTCTAGACGGTTTGCCATAATTTCCCTCTCAAAAAGTGATATTGGTTACGTGATACGCTCTGCTGGGTTGTTATCCGAAGCGCGCTATCCCCAGCGGATCGCGGTGGCACTCCAGGTGTAGCCCGTACCCGCCCCGGCCAGCACGATCAGGTCGCCGGGTTGGATTTTGCCCTGTTCCAGGCCCAGTTCGAGGGCCAGCACCTGGTCTACGCTCTGGATGTGCCCGAAGTGATCCAGGTACACCGATTGTTCCGCCGACAAGCCCACTGCCCGCAGAATCTCGTTGAAGAACGAGTTTTTCATGTGGGTGATGCCCAGGAACCGCAGGTCGTCCAACTTGTGACCGCTATGGGTGACCGCTTCGGTGATTACTTCCACGAAGCGATCGAGCGACACTTCGCCCAGTCGTTCGGCCATGTATTCGGCGTTGTGTACGTCCAGCCGCCCGTGCAGCGACCCCATCTCGGCGGGCAGCAGCGCAACATCAGATTCGGCGGGGGTCATGACCACTGTGTCGGCCAGCGACCCATCCGTGCGCACAGCGGATTCCAGCACCTGGTTACGGTCCAACCCGCGCTGGAAGATCGCCGCGCTCCCGCCGGAGCCGAAGTTGAACATAAACCGGGTGCGCATGTTGCCCAGGTCGATCAGGTCATTCTCGCGGCTGGCGCTGACCAGCAGCACGTTGTTCAGCCGCTCATCGACCAGCATCATATCGCGCACGGCCTTGTACGCTATCGGCGCACCGGCACACAGCGCGTACATCTCAAATGCATAGGCGTTGGTGGCTCCCAGCAGGTTTTGGATTTTTGAGGCGGCAGACCAGACGATGTGGTCTTTGTATTCGCTGCCGTGATAGACCACCAGGTCGATGTCGGTCGGCGCGAGTCCGGCCTTTGCCAGCGCTTGCCGCCCGGCACGGCTGGCCATCGCCGTGATCGTGTCGTCTGGCCCGGCGGTGTGGATTTCGCGGATGCCCATTTTTTCGAGCACGACGAACTCCGGCAGGCCAGTACGCTCGGCGATTTCCTGGCCGGTGATGACATTATCGGGAATGTACAGTCCAGTAGCGGCGATGCCGATGGGGGGGAAGTCGCGTGCTGTCATAAAAAATCTTTCCAAAACGAAATGTGATTGGATAGTATGATCTATTATGCAGCAGCGTACTACGCGCCAGTTACGCGCCAGTTACGCGGAAAGAGGTCCGCGTTCAGCCCCAGGTGTCCTGTACATGCG
>JAADYV010000535.1 GCA_010092855.1 Chloroflexota bacterium
AATCTGATCTCTGGTGAATCTGGAATCTGACTCTTTAGCGTCGATGATCCAGGGCGTCCCCAGGCTCCCCCTGGAATCTCGCCGAAGGCGAGTCGCTGCTGGTGAAAAATAGCCTGTTTCGCATTTTGATCATACACTGATGTGGCTGGCAGCGTTAGCTGCTGGTAGGGCCAACCGAGACCGACCCTGCGGTGCTTGCGCGGCGGGTCTTGGAACAACAACGACAATAACTGCCGCGCTGCGACTCGCAACAGGAACAATCCCAGGAACAGGAACAACAACAGGGGATTTCGTGTGGTGTGTTCGGTCCACGTTATGCCGGTCCCGCGACCCTGCCGGAAATGCGGCGTGACTACGGTTGCACCGCCGAGGCAGGCCCGCCTGCGGTGTCCGTGGGCGGCACAATGGCGCGGTTGTGTCCTGCCCGCGCTTCAAGTGATTGAGGCCGGGCGCAAACAGATCGAGGGCATGGCCTGGATGTGGCGAAGAAAGCCGCTGCAATCCCGCTATGCCCGTTTTGTTTGCTTCATCCACCCACCAAGCAGCTTGCCGATTTCGGCCACTTGTTCGGACACGAATTCATACTGCTGCTCAGTGAGCCAGCCCCAGCGAAATGCCAGGCGTAGATAGAGCTTGAGTTTGCCCAGATCACCATCCGCTGTCTGTAACCGTTCCAGACGTACCGGGCCAACGGGCAGCGCATTGGCTTCGATGATGCGTTCCTGGAAGTCGAGCGCAGCGTCTTGCAGGCGTTTGGTCACGACAAATCGCTGTGCGCGTGGGAAGCGTTCGCAGTGGGGCAGCAGCCAGGTCAGTAGATCATACGTGCGCGTGAAAATCACCATGTGCGAACGGGTCATCTATGCTTCATCCTGGGTGTGAGGATGCCCAATTGTATGCAGCGATAACCGCCTGGTCGAATTTGCTGGTCGCTGCGCACAAAGCCGCGCGTGGCAAACGGCGCAAGCTCGCGGCAGCTACGTTTGAGGCTGATTTCGCCGACCACCTGATCGCCCTCCGCGATGATCTGCGCGCCAAAGTCTATACGCCAGGAGTCTATACCTCGTTTATCATCCAGGACCCGAAGGTGCGCAAGATCAGCGCCGCGCCGTTCCGGGACCGTATCGCCCATCATGCGCTGTGCAACATCATTGAGCCAATCTTCGACGCACGGTTTATCCCCCACAGCTACGCCAATCGCATCGGTAAGGGTACTCATGCCGCCGTTGACCGGCTGCAGCAGTTCGCCCGGCAGTATCGCTACGTGCTGCGCTGCGACATCCGGCAGTTTTTCCCGGCCATCGATCACGCGATCATGCATGACGTGCTGGCGGACGTGATCCACGACGCGGACACGCTCTGGCTGTGCGACCAGATTCTCGCCAGCGGACAGGATGTGCTGCGCGATGAATACGACATGGTCTACTTTCCTGGCGACGATCTATTCGCTGCAAACCGGTGCCGGGGCCTACCCATTGGCAACCTGACCAGCCAGTTCTGGGCCAATTGTTATCTCAACCCGTTTGATTGGTTTGTGACACGCGAGTTGCGCTGCCCGGCCTATCTGCGCTATGTGGATGATTTCGCACTGTTCAGCGACAGCAAACGCGAGCTGTGGCGTTGGAAACAGGCTATCATCCAGCGGCTGGCGCAGTTCCGACTCACCATCCACGAGTCAGTGGCCCAGGTTGTGCCGGTGACGCAGGGTATCCCCTGGTTGGGTTTCGTCGTGTATCCGGGCTTCCGGCGCGTCAAGGGGCGCAAGGTGCGCCAGTATTCACGGCGATTGCAGGCACGTATCGAGCAGTACGTGGACGGCGAGATCACATTGGACGAGTTGACGGCCAGCGCGCAGGGATGGATTGCCCACGTTAGCAGCGCCGATCCCACCGGCGGCCTGCGGCGGGGGATGTTTGCTCGACACCCAATTCCACGCCAGGAAACGTGATCCAAATGCGAAATGCCCCCTGCGCAAAAAAAATATTGATCGCGCTCCGCGCGAATTGAGGGGAAAGCCCGTGACCGTCTCTGTTCAATTCCCCTCAAAGACTCAGAGTCCAGATTCACCAGAGATCAGATTACCAGAGGTGATGGGGACCGAACACACCACACGAAATCCCCAGTAGTCGTACCTGCTCCCGGGATTGTTCCAGTGGCGAGTCGCAGCGCGGCAGCCATTGACGAGGCTGACCCAAGACCCGCCGCGCAAGCACCGCAGGGCCTTGCCCTGTGGATCGTTGTTCTCTGCTTCCGGCTCTTTGTACTCTTCTTCCCATCGGGTCAGGCACCATTCCCACACATTGCCACTCATATCATGCGCTTCGTTTGGGCTAGCGCCATCAGCAAAAATGCCTACTGCACTGGTGCGCTCGATGCCGCTTTCGGCACTATTCAGCTTTCTTGCATCAAATTCATTTCCCCACGGGAACAACCTTCCATCCGGATAGCGAGCTGCCTTCTCCCATTCACATTCACGCGGCAGCCGGATCACATACTCGTCCGGCACGCTTTCTGGCAGACGCAGCTTTCCCTGCTGCTGCAGGTCGTCCAGCCAGCG
>JAADYV010000536.1 GCA_010092855.1 Chloroflexota bacterium
AGCCAATCATCCACCTGGATCGTGGGCGACTGGGCATAATAGTAGTCTGGAAAACGTTTGAGCACGCGCTTGATGCGTGCGATCAACTCGCGCAGTTTGAACGGTTTGGTGATAAAGTCTTCGGCATAGAGCGTCAGGCCATCCACCACCAGGGCGGTTTCGCGCTTGGCCGAAATAAACACGATGGGCACATCACCCAACTCCTTGAGCTGCTGGCTCAGCTCAAAGCCGTGCATATCCGGTAACCCAATATCGATCACGGCCAGGTGGGGTAAACCACAGCGCCGGACATAGTCAATCGCTGGGGGACCGGCCAGAAAGGAGGCAACCTCATACCCTTCGGCTGCAAGTTTGTTCTTGATCAACCATACAATGCCTTCATCGTCATCCACAATCAGGATACGTTTGGCTTGAGCTGTGACCATTGCGCAAGAACTGTCCTTTCACCAGATGGCAGCACAGAAAACAGACCCATCGTCCAAACCAAATTTGTCAGGCTTGCTTGGGCCGTGATATGATACCAACTGGTTGGGTATGAGTAGCGAACCTTTTAATCAGTTTAACACATTCTGTCGCGAACGGATATGTCTAACTTACATGTGGTCCGTGTTGCTCGACAACGGCGCAACCGCCGCCGGAAACAGGGCCTGACTGCACCAGTGTTCTGGCGTTGGGCAGGTATCATCACCGCGGGCACCCTCGGTACGCTGGCCGTGTTCGCATTGATTGCGCTGCTGTCGGGCTGGCTGACCTACCGCTACTATGCCCGCCAGTTGCCCGCCCCCGACGAAATCCTGGTCGCCGAACAAGACATCTTTCGCACCACCATCCTCTACGACCGCACCGGCCAAACCGAGCTATACAAGATCACTGACCCGGAGGGCGGAGACCGCCAGCCGATCTCAATCGATGATGTACCCCAGGTGTTTATCTACGCCACCGTCGCCATCGAAGACAAAACCTTCTACGATAATCCTGGCTTTGACCTGGAGGGAATCGCGCGCGCGTTGTGGAACAATGTCACCGGCGGGCAAATCCAGGGTGGCAGCACCATCACCCAGCAGTTAGTACGCAATGTCCTGCTGGACGAAAACGAGCGCTATGAGGACACCATTGATCGCAAGGTCAAAGAAGTTATACTCGCCACCGAACTATCACGAGTATACAGCAAAGACCAGATTCTAGAATGGTATATCAACACCAATTATTATGGTGGCTGGGCTTATGGCATCGAGGCCGCCGCCGAGCAATACTTCCGCAAATCCGCGCGTGACCTGACGCTGGCCGAAGCCGCGATCCTGGCCTCGATCCCGCAAAGCCCCAGCCTGAACCCCATTAACAGCTCTTTCGAAGTGGTCAAGCAGCGCCAGTTGCTGGTCCTGGAAGCGATGGTGGACCAGGGGTATATCACCCAGGCCGAAGCCGACGAAGCGTATGGCCAGACGATTCAGGTCAAGGCCGCTGCCGAACGGAACGAAATCCTGGCTCCTCACTTCACATTCTATGCCTGGAATGAAGCCAAGGACCTGCTGGATGAAATGGGATTCGATGGCGACCAGATGCTTACCCGAGGCGGCCTGCGCGTTTACACCACACTCGACCTGGACCTGCAAATGCAGGCCGAATGCGTGCTGCGCACCCAGATGCAGCGCATGAACGGGTCCGATCCCAACTTCACCCATAACACGAGCTTCGGGGAGCCGTGTGACGCTGCACTCGCGTATCTACCCGAGCTATCGCCGGAGATCGTCGCCGCGCAGAATCGAGCGACGGACAAAGCCGATAATGGGGCAGCGGTTGTGCTGCGCGCCCAGACCGGTGAAGTCGTGGCGATGGTGGGCAGCATCGACTATTGGAACGCTGGAATCGACGGTACTTTCAATGTTGCAGCACACGCCCAGCGCCAACCCGCGTCAGCCTTCAAACCCATCGTGTATACCGCCGCGTTTTTAGCTGGGCCGGTAGTCGGTAACCCCAACGGCATCACCGCCGCCACGATGACCTACGACGTGGCCATCGAGTTCGATAACCAGGGCTTACCCTATACCCCGGTCAACATCGACGATACCTATCATGGTGTGATCAGTGTGCGGGAAGCGCTGGCCAAGTCGTACAATGTGCCACCGGTCCAACTGGCGAACCTGATCGGGCTGAGCCCTATTGTGCAAACGGCCCATCGGATGGGTATTGGCATTGAGTCGCTCAACGCGACGAACTATGGCCTGGCGCTGGCGTTGGGCAGCGGCGAAGTCTCGCTGCTGGACCTGACGTACACCTACAACGTATTCAACACCGGCGGCTACATGGTCGGCACACCCGTGCTGGCATCCGAAAGTGTGCCCGGCTTTCGGACGTTGGACCCGGTCTCAATCCTGCGTATTGATGATGCCCAGGGCCAGACACTGTGGCAGTATGGAGAAGATACCGGCACACTTCAACGCCGGTTGATCCTGGAACCTGGCCTGGCCTTCATTATGACTGACATCCTGTCCGACGAAGAAGCGCGCTACGCGGGCGATGATGATCCCATCTTCCCGCCCGGCAATGCGCTCGAACTATCGCGTCCGGCAGCGGCTAAAACCGGCACCAGTAACAACAACCGCGATACGTGGACGATTGGATATACGCCCCAGTTCGTAACGGGGGTCTGGGTCGGCAGAATGGATAACCGGGACGTTGACGACAGCTTCACCGGGTTGTCGTCAGCCGCCCCCATCTGGCACGCCATAATGGAATATGCGCACGCGGGCCAGCCGATCGAAGAATGGCAGCGTCCCGACACCATCCTCGACGCGATGGTGTGCGAAAAGTCGGGCTTACTGCCGACCGCCAACTGTCCACGACAGGTCCGCGAGTTGTTTTACGTAGACCCGCCGGTGGATACGCGCCCCCAACAGGCCGACACGTACTGGAAAACATATGACCTCAACGTGTGTAACCAGACGCTGGCCACGCCGTCTACTCCGCCAGAATGCCGGGAGACACAGCCACCCTACTTCGACTATCCGCCAGAGACTCGCTTGTGGGCGCGAAATGCCGGCGAGCCATTCCCGCCCACCGCGCGTGATACCGTGGATGTCAGCTCCCCGTTTGATCCGGTGGCGATCACATCCCCGTCGCCGCTCGACCGGGTTAGCGGCGCAGTCGAGATCAGCGGGAATGCCACCGACGACAACTTCAGCCAATATACCCTGGCTTACAAAGAGGGCACCCAGGGGGATACCGGTTGGGTGGAGATTGGCGTGCCCCGTACCCAATCGGGTTGGGGCATACCGTTGGGCGTGTGGAATACCTCTGGCTTGAGCGATGGTGCGTTGTATACCTTGCGGCTGACAATGGTCCGGCAAGATGGTAGCTTGGTGCGGCAGGATATCCAGGTCACCGTCGACAATGCCCCGCCGCAGATTCGCCTGATCGACCCGGTGCCCAACCGCACGTTTTCTGCTGGCCAGAATGTCTATGTCCCCTTAAGCGCCGACGTGCAAGACAATCTGGGCGTCAGCGCAGTTGAGTTTTATATTGATAATGCATTATTTGAGCGCGTAGAGGAAGCCCCGTATACTACACGCTGGACGATTTCAGTCGACCCAGGCCAGTATACGATTCAGGCGATTGCCTATGATGTCGC
>JAADYV010000537.1 GCA_010092855.1 Chloroflexota bacterium
CCCCAACAAGGAGCAACCGCATCAAACGCACTATCGCTGTGATCGTGGTGCTGGTGATCAGCACCCTGGCCCTGCTGCCGGTCGAGGCGCAGGGCAGCCTGGATGACGCCGAAGAAAAGGCGTTGTTCGAGCGCCCCGACCGCGCGGCGGATTTGCTGGCAGCGCTGGCGCAAGGGATTTTGTAGCGACGCGGGCTTGCACTGGATCCGGATTCGGCGATTTTGCGAGATGCTGCACGCGAACAATCAACACTCACGGCAGTAGTTCGAGATAGTCGCAGTGAGTTGGGCGAAAGATCGAGAAATCGCGCCGGTCGAAGGTGCAAACACGTGTGATATTCAAGCGTTCAGAATGTGCCATCATGCAGCAGTCAACAAAGTCAAGCTTTGCATCACTGTATGTGGCCATGATCTCTCGCGCGCGGGTCAAGTCAGCTATTGAAACCCGTTCAAGCTGAGGCTGCATCACCGTTAACCGGTCGATGAACTGAAGTACGGCAGGTATGCCCCCTTCGCGATTGAACAAAAAAGCTACCTCAGTCAGGGCCACATCAGAAACAACAAACTGTTCGCCATAGAGATCCGCGACGACGACGGCAGCGGCGTGTTTTGAATTCGTTGCATCAAAGAAGGCAAAGAGATAGCTGCTATCGGCGAGGATTTCACTCCGCCCCATCTTCCCCTCGCATCCGGGAGAGCAGGTAATCGGCAAATTCGTTCTTCAAGACTTCATCAACCTGTGTGGCATCCAGCGAACCACCGGTTTGGATGCCGCCCATTTCACGAATGATTTTCGCCGCATAAGCGAGCGAACCAACCGGAGGCTCAAGCGACTTGAGTTCGGACTTGAGGCGGGGAATACCCTCGTCGTCGAACCTGCCAAACTGCTCATCCAGCGCCTCGTCGGTCAGAGCTGCCTTGGCAGTGTCACCGGCAGCTTGCCAATAACGGCGCGCTTTGGCGTAGGCAGCGCGGCGAACCTGCTTAACCGATTCACTGGCTTCGCGATTATCCTGTTCAGCGGAAACTTCCCCTGGATAGTGTTCAACGAGGGTTCGCAGCACGTCAGCAACGGGACGATTCTCACGTTCTGCAATTTGACGGAGTCGGCGGGCTAACTGTTCATCCTCGATGTGAATGGTCAACATGACACGTCGCTCCAATTATGCTTCACCGCATGAGGTTTTCCACAGCCTATATTGCCTAGAGTATACGCGCTGCTCCAACCAAATCGCAAGACCGTGTTGACATTTAGGCTACGCCAATTAAATAATTACCCCATCCCCCACAACCCCTTCCCCCAGGGAAGGGGAGCAAAGTGGACAACTCGCTTAAATCAACGACTATAACGGGAATTTTTTTCGTGGATCGGCCTTATACTCACAAAGGCGCTGTACTCAGACGAAAATGCCAACACTACCAGGCTTCGGCTGTCTGCAACGATACGTGACACGCTTTGAGGAAATCTGCCTACCCCACCGCGCTTGCCCTGCCCCCCTACCCGGTGTAGAGTAGGGGAGCCGTCCGGTTTTGCACGATTTTCCCCAAAAAGGAGCAACCGCATGAAACGCACTATCGCTGTGATCGTGGTGCTGGTGATCAGCACCCTGGCCCTGCTGCCGGTCGAGGCGCAGGGCAGCCTGGATAAAGCCGAAAAACAAGCGCTGTTCGAGCGCCTGGAACGCGCCCGCGAACTGGGAGACAGCTACACTAGCTATGTCGAACAGGAAATCCTGGTCGGTGATGTTTCGATGAACCTGACCGGACTCCTTACCATGTCGTTCTCGACGTATATCAACAGCGACATGACCACCACCTACTCGTATGGCGAAGTCCCCACCGCCCTGCGCTTGATGACCGTCGAGGTCGAAAACGCCGAAGATGATGTAACAGAGGCTTACACGGTGACCGCCGAAGCCCGCCGCGTCGATGCCGTGGTGTACGTCCAGGCCACACGCGAGGCCGAAGATGAATTCGGGCTGGACCCGATGCCCGACGGTTGGGTCATGGCCGAAAGCGAATGGGACCTACCCTACGCCCTCGACGACCTCGAACTCTCGGACCTGTTCAGCGACTATGAAGAAGATGCCAGCGAGGAACTGGGCGGCGAAGTGCTGACCGACCTGGAATACTTCATGCGCGCCGAGATCACGATGGAAAACGATGTGCTGCCCGATGGCACGCCCGTCGAGGTCTACAGCATCAGCTACTCGGACGAAGACCTGTACGAACTCCTGTCGGAATCGCCGGACCTGCTCAACGAGGACGAAGCGCTGACCATGCTGCTGCTCGAAAACCTGAGCGAAGGCAGCATCTTCGACGTGGCGTTTGCGCTGGATGCCGAAGACAACCTGCGCATGGTGGAAGTCACCATCTTCATGGAACTGGCCGCTATCGACCTGTCGGTGGTCGATCCCACGCTGCCCGAAGGGGCGGGTGTCATGTCGATGTATCTCGACATGTATTCAATGTACGAAGTCACTGATATCAACGCGCCGGTCGAGCCGATCACCGCACCGGAGATGGAGTAAGCGTCCCTCCTCACCAGAGACTCTACAGGGGCAGGTTGGAGAGAAAGACCTGCCCCTATTTTTGTTCTGGCACCGATTGTTTCCTAAATGTATTGGCGGGGCACCTGGATGGTTATGATTTTTCGCCTGTCAACGCGCAGCTTGCAGCGGCGCAGCAAACGCGGGGAATACGGCCTAGTGCGGGGTGCTGCTGGTGCGCCCATTCGGGCTGGGGGTGCTGATCTTCGGGTTGCCAATCTGCAGTTCGTCCAGCCAGCCCCGGATTTCGGTATGCAGCAGGTCGCTCAGCACCATCAGGCGGTTGATACGGTGGCTGTCCTGGTGGCTGGGCAACCCCACCTGACCGTCCTCGATGGCGCGCCAGATTGCCGCCAGGTCATCGAGTGCTTTACCAGCCTGGTGGCGAACGTCTTGCATGTCTTCCCAGAGTATGGTGTCCATGGTTCTCCTCCATGAGCTTGCACTTATTTTCACTATACATCGGGAAACGACACGGCGCATTGGTTGTTGTGCACAGAAACCGGGCGAACCCGTTTGGGCAAAAAGAACAACGCGCGGCTGGAGTCTGCAACTCCCCCCGCCAGCGAGTTACCCGAGCGAAAACCAGCGCGCGCGTCCGTTCTTACGACCACCAGTGTAGGGCAAACCGTCGCCGCGCAGCAGTCCTCCCCGTCAGGATCGCACATACCCAGGATCACGCGGCGATTGTGATCCTGGGTATGACCCATGCGGTGCACGGGGAATCTGGAAGCGGCGCGCTATTCGCCCAGCGCCGGGGCTTCAACCGGGGCCGGGTTGGTGTTGATGGCCTCAAACTCGCGC
>JAADYV010000538.1 GCA_010092855.1 Chloroflexota bacterium
CCCCTGCTGTTACAAACGGAAACGCCGCTCGGTATGGACAACCTGCCCGAAGGATTTTCGGGTTTCGACGATGACTGGTAATGCGCTGGCACAGGCACAGCGTTGACTCGGGGAAACAGTCCATGCTATGCTATGAGATGGCTGAATGAAGGCTGTGAGGAGCCAGGATTGAGCGAATGTCTAACGGGCTTGGTGGTCCGCACGCAGAGTGGTTTTTTCACGGTCGAAACCCCTCAAGGCCCCATTGTGTGCCAGCTACGGGGCAAACTCAAGGAAGAAAGCAAAGATACCGCTCTGGTCGCACTCGGTGATCGCGTGACGATTGAACTGCTGCCTGTCGAAGCGGATACCGTTGGTGGTGTGATTGTGGCGGTGGCAGAACGCGAGCGCGTGCTGTCGCGTGTAGCTCCCAAATCCGCGGTGGGCACCTCGGCGGAACGGGAGCAGGTCATCATCGCCAACCCGGACCAGGCGGTTTTTGTGTTTGCGGCGGCGAACCCCGCTCCCCGTCCGCGCTTGCTAGACCGCTTCCTGGTGGCTGCCGAAAAAGCCGACCTCCCCGATATCTGCATTTGCGTCAACAAGATCGACCTGGTGGTTGACCAGCTCGATGAGATTCACGCTGTCTTCCGCGTCTACGAACAAATCGGCTACCCGGTGTTGTATGTGAGCGCCATAACGGGTCGGGGTGTAGATGATCTGCACGCGCTGCTGCTAGGCAAAATATCGGTTTTCACCGGGCCATCAGGCGTCGGCAAGACCAGCCTGCTGAATGCCATCCAGCCCGAACTGGGCCGTGCCGTGCGCGAAGTCAGCCAGACCACCTCCAAAGGTCGCCATACCACCCGCTACAGCGAGTTGATCCCGCTGGCAGACGGTGGCTATATTGCCGATACACCCGGCATTCGCTCCATCTCGCCCTGGGATGTTGAGCCGGACGAACTGGACGCCTACTTCGTCGAGATCGCGGAACATGTGCCCAACTGTAAGTTCCCCGACTGCACTCACACCCACGAACCTGGCTGTGCAGTCCAGTCGGCGCTGGCCGAAAGCAAGATCGCGCCCGAACGTTTCGACAGTTACTTGCGGTTGCGCGAGATGCTGGAAGAGGAATACGTGTATTAGGGTAGTGGGGCTGGGGCGCGGCGCTTGCCACGCCCGGTGTTGTGCAAGTCTATAGAGTGTAGAGTTCCCCGTATTTGGTCCGCAGATAGTTGATATACGGCGCAATTGTTAGCGGCTGGCCGGTCACGCGCGCAACCAGGTCCGCCGGGTCATATTTGCGCCCGTGCTGGTAAATGTTCTCGCGCAGCCAGGTGTGCAGTGTGCCGAATTCTCCCTGCCCGATCTGGGTGGGGATGTCCGGGTGGGCGTCGAGGGCGGCGGCGTAAAACTGCGCGCTCAGGATGTTGCCCAGCGTGTAGCCCTGGAATGCGCCGCCAATTCGCCCCGCGAACCAGTGCACGTCTTGCAGCACGCCGTCACGTTGATCCGGCGGAGTGATGCCGAAATCTTCCTCGAAGCGCGCGTTCCAGGCGTCCGGCAGGTCCGCAATGACCATCTCACCTTCCAGTAACGCCAGCTCGAAATCAAAGCGCAGCATGACGTGCAGGTTGTAGGTCACTTCATCGGCGTCGGTGCGGATCAGCGAGCGCTCAACCTTGTTGATGGCCCGGTAGAATTCGTCCAGCGAGACACCGCGCAGTTGTTCGGGGAAGGTCTGCTGCAAGGCGGGGTAGTAGTGTTCCCAGAAGCCCCGGCTGCGGCCCACGACGTTCTCCCACAGCCGCGACTGGCTCTCATGCACACCGGACGAGGTGCCGCGCCCCAGCGGTAAGCCTTCGTATTCCCGGTTGAGGCCCTGCTCGTACATGGCGTGGCCGGATTCGTGCAGCGTGCTGAACAGGCATTCGGCCAGGTAATGGTCTTTGGCGCGGGTGGTGATGCGCACGTCGCCAATCGAAAACTTGGTGGCGAAGGGGTGGTGGGTTTTGTCCTGTCGCCCACGTTCGAAGTCATAGCCGAAGTCCTTAATCACGTCCAGCCCAAAGGCAAGCTGGTCCGTTTCGGGATAGTAGTGGCGCAGACAGCTATCGTCGGCGGGTTCCTGGGCGGTGATGGCCTGGACCATTGGCACCAGCGCCGCGCGGAGATCGGCGAAAATCTGGCGCAGCGTGGCGGCCTGCATTCCGTAGTCGGAGTAATTGATCAGCGGATCGGCGATGTGGTCGTAGCCAGGGAAGTAGTTGGCCAACTGGCGGCTGAGTTCGAGCGTTTTTTCCAGGTAGGGCTGCACCCGCGCGAAATCGTTGTCCGGGCGCGCGGCGGTCCACACCTGGTAGGCTTCGACCGCGTGCGCTGACATCTCGGCAGCGAACGACGAGGGCACTTTTGTCTCGCGCTCATAAAAGCGGCGGGCGACGCGCAGCAAGGCCGCGTCGTCGTGGTCGACGGGCAGGCTGTCGGCGTATGGCTGTAGTTCGTCCAGCAGCTTACCGATGGCGGGATCGGTGAATTTGTCGTGCGACAACCGCCGCAGCGTGGACAGCTGGCGGGCGCGGGCGGGCGCGCCGCCCGGCGGCATGTAGGTCGACTGGTCCCAATAGAGCAACCCAGCGGCGGCGTCCAGGTCGTTGACTTCGGTCAGATGCTGCTTGAGCTCCTGTAACTTTTCTTCCACAAGTTTTCTCCCTTTTTCCAGAAATGAACTCTATACCTGATACGGAATCATAGCCTCGATTTCGATCTGTGCCAGATTCAGGCGGCGCGCCCACTGCTGGGGATCGGCGTCCAGCCCGGCCATCCACGCGGCCACTCCACCGGCGGCGGCGACCTCGTCGGGGAACATATCCGGCGTCTCGAATTCCATACCTTCGGTGGCGATATAGCCCAGTAACAGGCCGGTGCGCTGCTGGATGAACAGCGGCCAGGTCGCGTCCACGCCAAAGGTATCGTC
>JAADYV010000539.1 GCA_010092855.1 Chloroflexota bacterium
CACGTGAATGTCGAGGCCCGCCCCGACCAACGCAAAAAACAGCACGTAAACGACCGGCCCGGCCTGCTCGATGGTGAATCGAATGAAGTGTCCGTGCTCCGGGTAGCGATTGACGACCACCAGCCCCATCACCATTGTGGTCAGGATCAGGGACATATCCACGCTGCGCGACAGCCCGGTAGCAATGAAGATCATGGCAATCGACACCGACATGGCGTCGTGCTGGCGGCGTTCGGGGGCATGGTGGGTGTTGATGCGCCGCATGACCTGTGTCAGGAAGAATCCAAACACCATCCCCACCAGGATCGACCCGCCGATCTCAAAAAATGGCAGCTCGATCATCTCGATCAGCGAGATTTCGCCCTGCCCGCTGAGCAGATCACCGAACGACATGCTGGCCCCATTGACCAGCAGCGGTTCCACGATGGCCGCCGTCATGCTGAAAACCAGCAGCGTCAGCGCGTCGTCGATGCCGATGACGGCCAACAGCGTGGTCGTCATCGGCCCTTCGGCTCCATACTCGCTCAGCACATCGACGGTCGCAGCGGGCGCAGTCGCCATCGCAATCGAGCCGAACACCAGCGCCGCCGGTACCGAATTTGTGAGCAGATAAACGCCCCCGGCCACAAACGTAAACGCCCCAATCGCTTGCAGAATCACAATGATGAGGATGCTCTTGCCCAGTTTGCGCAGTTCGCTAAAACGCAAATGCTCGCCCATCTCGAACCCGATCAGGCCCAGCGCCAGCTCGGTCACGAAGGTCAGGTTGTCGTTGAGTTCGTTGGGGACAACGTGCAGAAAAGACGGGCCAAGAAGAGTTCCGGCTACAATAAAGCCAACGACCTGGGGAATCCGAAGTTGGCGAAAAACCTGGCCGACAATGTATGCGACCAGAATCACGATCCCTACCAGGGCGAGGATATCCAATCCTTCGGGAAATAGCTCGATCAAATGCACGTCCTTTCGTTTTGCCGTCTAGATCGTGTCGGCATTTGCGGTCAGCGTTCGCTGTTTTCCCGCGAAAATATCAATACGACCAAACCGGGTGACAACGCGCAGACCTCGCTAACCCACCCTGGGATCGTGTGTGGTGGACTGTGCGCGTGTGTTTCGATTACCAGATGCACCATGTTGCCCCTACACATCAAGGATGGGATACTGGGGGCAGCATCCCATCCAAATAATTTTGCCCTATGATAACACAAGGCGGCCTGAGCGAACCATTACGATTAACCGTTATTGGGCTGCCAAACCTCCCACACCTTGCCGACCAGGTCCGGCCCTGGCTGGAGCGTCGGCTGGCCCGGCTGCCACCCGGCGGGCGTGACCTCGCCGGTTTCGCGCACATGCTGGAAGGCCTTGACCTGCCGGATCAGCTCATTGATGTTACGACCGACGGCGGGCGTCATCACTTCCATCGCCTGGATCACGCCGTCGGGGTCGATCAGGAACCGGCCCCGGATGTCTACGCCGGCGTTCTCGTCGTACACGCCGTACACCTGTCCGATCTTGCCGCCGGGATCCGACAGCATCGGCCAGGGCACGCCGCCCTCGACCATCTTGGAGAGTTCCGTTTCTTGCCAGATTTTGTGTGAAAAATGGGAATCGGTGCTGACTGAAAAAACCTGCACGTCGAGCGCTTGCAGTTCATCGTATTTGACGGCAACTGCCGCCAGTTCGGTCGGTCAGACAAAGGTGAAGTCACCCGGATAGAAACACAACAGCACCCAGTGTCCCTGGGCTTCGGACAGCGTAATGCGTTTGAAACCGCCTGCCTGGTAAGCCATCGCCTCGAAATCGGGAGCAGGTTTGCCAACTCGCGCTAACACAACAGGACTCTCCTTCGGTATGGTAGATGACGGTGCGGGAGATTCGGTGGGCGCTGCCATAATCGGGCCGCGCGCCGAATCGGTACAGGATACGTCAGACATAATGTTGCTCCTCGGTCTAGGTGTGGGATATGGTCGATTATGAAACGAAGTGAATAAAATCACAACAGTTTCTTTGACTGGGCACGTATCATAGAACGGCCCGACAGCAGCATCACACCGGAATGTCCATACTCAGTCTGCGCGGTCGGGCTGTCGCAGGCGGGGCGCTGCCGGGCGATGTTTTCGCTGATGGCTGGATGCTGATCGCTATTTTCACAGGAGCTATCCATGCCGCAATGCGACGATGGCGCACCGGCACCACAACGAGGTGAAAATGGATATCGTGTCGCGTGCTGGATTTTTGCTTTTAGCTGATTGCTGATGGCTGAACGTTGATCGCTATTTTGACAGGAGCAAGATATGCACACCGAGCAAGAAATCGACGCCGCCATCAACCGAATATCCGGCGGCACGGTATTGGACGTTGCCACCGGCCCTGGCAGCATGATCACGTGGATGGTCGAGGCGCTGAAGGATTTTGAGACGATCACAGGCATCGACGCCGTGGACATCACCGAACGGCTGGACGGCAAGGCGAGCATCTTCGACCGGGAAGACGTACACTTCCAGCAGATGGACGCCCACGCCATGACGTTCGCCGACGCCAGCTTCGACACCGTGACCATTGCCAACTCGCTGCACCACATGGCCGATCCGGGGCAGGTGCTGGCCGAGATCGCGCGCGTGCTCAAGCCGGGCGGGACGCTGATCGTGCAGGAGATGTACCGCGACAACCAGACGGCAGAACAGCGCACGCACATCGATCTGCATCACTGGTGGGCGGCCATCGACCGGGCGCGCGGCATCACGCACAACGAAACCTTCACCCGCCAGGCGCTGCTAGACCTGCTGGGGGAATCTGGCCTGGTATCGGAGGCGGTGTTTGATTTCGCTGACCTGGAAAGCGATCCATATGACTCGGAGCGCCTCGCGTTTCTGCACAACCGGCTGGACGAGTACCTGGCGCACGCGGAGCAAATGCCGGATTTCGCCGCGATTCAGACCCAGGCCGAGGAGCTGCGCGGGCGGTTGGAGACGGTTGGCTTTCGCGGTGCGACGGCCCTGATCGTGCTCGCGCGGAAGGAGTAAGAGCAGGAATGGGCGCTGCGGCTCGCTCCTGCTTCAGTGGCATGTGAGATGCTACAGCGTGGTATCGTTCATCACGTCGTGGCGCAGCAGGTACAGCATTTGCAGCGTGAGCAGTTCGCGCAGCGTGTTACCATACACGGCCTCACCCCCCGCGAAGGAGGTGAAATAATCGCGCGGATAGGACAGGTGCCAGCCGTCCGGCTCCATGCCTTGATCGGGCAATGACTGGGTATAGGCGGGCAAGTCGATCAGCGGCATATGGTAATCAAAAGCCATGTCCCGAATAATCGCGGTATAGGCTGGTGTGCTTTCCCAGCAGCCCCCTTCCAGTGCGACGGCATAGGTCGTCATAATGGCGATAACGCCCCGCGCCGTCAGCAGCCGCATGGCGTTGTGGAAGTTCTGCACATACACGTCGAAGGGCGTATGGCAGGTATCGTAGGTGCCCATATAGATGATCGCCACGCTGGGCCGGTAGAGCTGGATCGCGCAGTCCAGCAGGTTTTCCGCATCGGGACACACCGCCGGGTTGACAAACGCGGGGTCCATCAGCATGTTGAGCGTCATCCCGTGTTCGGACGACGGGTAGTCGGCCCCAAACGCCCCGGTGCTGTTATAGTCGTCGATGAGCGGCTGTAAGTAGATGTGTTCGCCCAGGTCGTAGTTGCCACCGTCAAACGACCGGAAAAACTCCGGTAGTTCGGTGTTGCTGTCTCCGATCAAGATAAAACTGTTCGGATCATTCCCCTGGACCAGTCCGCTGTGGTACAAACGCTGGAGCCGGGCAATAGCTTCCGCCGACAGCGGCGGCAGTTCGATCAGGTCATCGGCGTCACCGGGTGTCGCGATTGGACTCGGTTGGCTATATGACTGGTCAAAAGGCGCAGCCGTTGCCGCCGGGGGCACAGACAGCAGCAAAGAACCGGTGGCGGTTACAACCAACACACTCGCAAGCACGCACCGCCCGAAAACACTCCAACAAATACCAAGAGGCGTCATACATTTCCTCATTTCAGTATCGAATCCTGCCCCCCAACTCAATTCCTGTTTCAGATCGGCTGCCCGGCTAGCTGCCCAGCAGTTCACGCATGGCCTGCGCCACTTCTGCGCGGGGGACAGAAACCTCGTGGCCGTCGCTCAGGCGCTTGAGATTGACCACGCCCTGCGCGATCTCGTCCGAGCCGAGGAA
>JAADYV010000540.1 GCA_010092855.1 Chloroflexota bacterium
CCAGGGCGTTGTAGCTGGTGATGAAGTGGTCCGGCCCCTCGGTGATAGCGTCGCGCAGACCCTTGTTGCCGTGCGCGTCGAAGAGGGTGCGCGCCACGAACAAGCCCAGCGCGTCCACGCACAGCATCCCGGTTGGCTCGCACTGGTCTACGCTGCGCAGCCAGTCCTCGAACGACTCGTCGTCCAGTGTGGCGTCACGCGCCAACTCAACCAGGTCGTTCCAGCGCTGCACGTAATTCCCCACGCGGTCCGCGTCAAAGCCCAGCGTTTCGTCGTAGAAGGCCAGGTTGTGCCGGTAGCTGAGGAACCACGCGATCCCCCGCCGCAGCGCAGCATCCTTCAACTGGGCCACCAGGCCGTCGGGGGCGCGTTTGGTCGCCTGGCAATAGACATCATAGGCCAGCAAAAAGCCCTGGTGATTAAAAAAGCCACAGCGGATCACATCGGTCAGCAGGCTGAACGAAAACTGCCCCAGCCGTTCCTCCAGGTGGGGACGCGCCTGCGCCAGGTTGACGACCATGCCGTGATACGATTCACCTTCGGAATCGCGGTAGGTGCGCACGTAACCAAACGCGGGATAGCCCACCGTCGTCAGGGCCAGCATGACCGTCATCTCGTGCATAAACATCACCGGGAACAGCGCCTCGACCTCGTTCAACGCGACGATCTCGGCCTCGACATGCCGCAGGTCGCGCAGCAGGTCTTCGAGCTGTTCGCGGTTTGCGAAGCAGTCGGCCAGCGCATACGGGTCCGCTTCGGAGGGGTGCCCGTTGTTGAAGTAGCCGGTCAGTTCGTCCGTCAGCGTGGCCCCGGTGTTTTGCATGTGCTGGGTGGTGAGTTCCACCAGGTGCACGCCAGGCGCATTGCGCAGATCGGCCTCGCGATCCCAGACCCCCTCGGCGCTGCGAATGCTGAGCGGGAGTCGGGCGGCGCTGTCATCAATGGTATACTGTATTTTCATGCAGCGGTCTGGTCCTTCGTTCTTTAAGCTGTTTATAGTCTGTTGATTCTATAGCGGGTAAGTGTAGCTTGCCAGTCCCAATTAGACCAACCAATCCTTTACACAACATCGCGCAACAGGAGAACTAAGCTATGACAACCGCCCCGCCTGCCAACTCGCCGCCAGCCGTTCCCCAGGGTGAGGTACGCAAATGGTGGATCATGCTCAGCGTAGCGATGGGTGTGTTCCTCTCGACCATCGACGGCAGCATCGTCAACGTGGCGCTGCCCACGCTGGAAGACGAACTCAACACCGGCTTTGCGACCGTGCAGTGGGTGGTCATCAGCTACCTGCTGGTGATCAGTTCGATGATGCTGGGTGTGGCGCGGCTGGCGGACATGACCGGCAAAAAGCGCATCTACATGAGTGGCATGGCGCTGTTTACGGTGGCGTCGGTGTTGTGCGGGCTGGCTCCTTCGGTGGGTTTCCTGATCGCGTTCCGCGTGCTGCAAGGGCTGGGCGCGGTGGCAATGCAGGCGCTGGGCGTAGCCATCATCACCGAGACGTTTCCCCGCGAAGAGCGCGGGCGGGCGTTGGGCATCAGTGGGACGGTAGTCTCGCTGGGCATCATCACCGGGCCGACGCTGGGCGGGCTGCTGATCGGGACGGTGGGCTGGCGCGCGATCTTCCTGGTCAATCTGCCGGTGGGCCTGATCGGGCTGCTGCTTGTCCGGCGGCACGTCCCGGACTGGCGGCCACCAGGGGGCCAGCGCTTCGACCGGGCGGGCGCGGTGATCATGCTGCTGACGTTGGTGGCGTTTGCGCTGGGCCGCACCTTTGGCCCTGAAACGGGTTGGAACCAACCGGCCATCATCGCGCTGCTGGTGGGCGCGGCGGTGGGCCTGGTGGTGTTTCTGGCGGTGGAACGGCGGCTGAGCCAGCCCATGATCGATCTCAGCCTGTTCCGCGATTCGTTGTTTAGCGTCAGCCTGCTGACGGCGCTGCTGGTGTTCATCATGGTCGGTGGCGGGCTGTTGATCATCCCCTTTTACCTGGAACTGGTCCAGGGCTTTGAGACGCAGCAGGTCGGTTTGCTGATGTCCGTGTTCCCGATTGCGATGGGCATCACGGCTCCTATCGCGGGCAGCCTGTCGGACCGCTGGGGGTCGCGCGGGATATCGTTGTTGGGGCTGGTGGTGGTGTCGTTGGCGTGCGCGGGCGTGGCCACACTCACGGAGGATACGACCGTGCCCGGTTATATTCTGCGCATGGTGCCGTTTGGCGTGGGCGTGGGCCTGTTCCAGTCGCCCAACAACAGCGCGATCATGGGTGCGGCCCCGCGTGAACGGTTGGGCGTGGCGTCGGGTTTGCTGGCGCTCTCGCGCACGCTCGGCCAGGTGACGGGCATTCCCCTCATCGGTGCGATTTTTGCCAGCCGCGTGATCGCGTATGGCAGCCTGGACAGCGACATTGACGTGACCGACGCGCCCATCGACGCGATGGTGGCCGGAGTGCAGACGGTGTACACTGTCGCCGCTATCCTGATCGCAGTAGCAGCGGGGCTGGCGCTGTGGGCCTTCGTGATCCAGCAGCGACGCGGACAGGTTGCCGCGCGCGCCGGGTCAACGGGCTGATTTGGTGTCCAAACTACGATGGGGGAGGGCTGTGAGTGTTTGCGCCCGCCCCTGGGTTAAACGTCGTCACCGTTACCCCCGCCGCTGCCCTCATTGGTGCCCACCATACGCAGCATAGCGTCGATGTCTTCGGGCGTGGGCAGGGACGGGATCGCGCCGTAGCCGGTGGCTGTCAGCGCACCCGCCGCACATGCGCGCTGCACCAGGGTACGCAGTGTATCGTCTGGGATGCTGGCGATGTCCAGGCCGTGCGTCATCAGGCTGTCGAGCAGCGTGGCCGCAAACGCATCGCCGGAGCCGGTGGTTTCGACCACGACCAGGATGCGCGGCGCGGACACCTTGCCCATGCGGTCCCCGGCGCGGTACCAGGCCCCTGCCGGACCCAGTGTCACCGCTGCCAGCCGCCCCTGAAACCCGATTTTGCCCAGCGCTTCCGAGAAATCCTCTTCTTCTTCCGCACATTCCGGGCACAGGAACACCAGGTCGGCGTCGCTGATCTTGAGGATGTCGGCGTGGCCAACGGCTTCGAGCATGGCCGAGCGCCCGGCATTGGCGTCTTCCCACAGGTCGGCGCGCCAATTGGGATCGCACGAGCAGACTACGCCCGCTTCCCGCGCCAGGTGAATGGCCTTGAGCGTTGTCTCCCGCGAGACAGCCGACCGGAAGCTGATCGAGCCGAAGTGCAGCACCTGCGCAGACTGCACGTCCCCGGCCTGGACTTGTTCCGGCAGCAGGTAATCGTGCGCGCCAGACGCAAACTCAAAGTCCCGGTCGCCGCCGGTGCCCTGCTTGACGAATGCCAGCGTGGTGAAGTGTTCGGCGTCGTAGCGAAACGCGCAATCTACCCCGACTTCTGCCAGGTCATGCGCGATCTTGCGTCCAAAAGTGTCGTCGCCAACGGTGGCCACCATTCGCGCGTCACGTCCCAGTTTGGCTAACCCGGCAGCGACGTTGGCCGGTGCGCCCCCGGTGGCGGCGGTGTATTGTGCCGCCGAGATCAGCGTTTTTCCCCGCTCGCGCGATACAAAATCAATTAGCGCTTCACCAATACATAAAACGTCCATTCTAGGTAACGCTCCTTGCCTGGAAGTGTAGATTATCTCGCCCGTGCAGCGTTGGTAGCAGATGCTGACAGACGACACACACGATAGCACATCCTCCGGTGCCCTTTTAGAACATACAAGTATACCGCGTATCGCCTGGGTTGCGAGTGGTGAATCCGAATATTTGGACAAGGCCCGTGCGTCATCTGATGTTGCCCTGCCGGGCCCCAACCGCC
>JAADYV010000541.1 GCA_010092855.1 Chloroflexota bacterium
ACCGGATGCAGGCGCAAATTCACACAACGCTTAGGCCGTGTTGACATTTGCACTTAGCATTTCACTATTCACAGGCGAAAATGTCAACACTACCTAGTAGGCGTTTTTACTACGGGCAAAGAGCGTTTGGTAGATGGTGCGCAGCACGATCTTGATGTCCAGCCACAGGGACCAATTCTCAACGTACCACAGGTCATACTTGGTGCGCTCCAGGATCGACGTATCGCCGCGCAAGCCGTTGACCTGCGCCCAGCCGGTCATACCTGCCTTCTCGCGATGCCGTTCCATGTAGCGCGGGATGTATTCGCGGAACTTGTGCACGTAATACGGCTGTTCCGGGCGCGGTCCGACCAGCGACATCTGGCCATAGAACACGTTGATGAGCTGCGGCATTTCGTCCCAGTTAGTTTTGCGCATGAACCGCCCCATGCGTGTCACGCGCGGATCACTCTCCGTGGTCCAGCCAGGACCGTCCTTTTCGGCGTCCTGGCGCATCGAGCGGAACTTGATCATAGGGAACGGGTGCCCGTCCAGGCCCATACGCTCCTGGCAGAAAAAGATCGGACCGGGCGATTCGAGCCGGATCAGGATCGCGGTCAGCAGCAGCGCCGGGCTGAGCAAGATCAGGCCAATGCTGGCCCCGACAATGTCCATCGCACGCTTGAGGCTGAGCTTCCAGCCGCGCAGCGCCACGTCGCGCACCGTCAACATGGGCATCCCGCCCAGGTCATCGACTGCCAGGCCGCCGGTAATGTAGGCGAAAATGTCCGGGTAGACGCGGATGTTGACGCGCCCGCGCTGGCACTTGCTGACAAGCTGCACCAGTTCGCGGTGCGAGGCTTCGGGCAGCGCGATGATCACCTCGTCCACGTCGTGCCGGTCGATCAGGTCCGGGATGTCGTCGGTGGTGCCCAACATCGCCAGATCGCCCACCGTCGCACGCTTGGCTTGATGCTCTGCGCTGCCATCTTCCCCGGCACTTTCGATCACGGTGCCATTCACCGCGCCCACAATGTTGTAACCCAGGTGTGGCGACCAGCGGATTTTTTCGGCAATGGTACGCGCCACGTCGCCATAGCCGACGATCAGCACATTGTCGCGCCCGACGCCCACATCGCGCAGCCGCAGCACAAACTGGCGGTGCGCCACGCGGCCCAACACCGTCAACCCGATGCCAAACACCCAGGCGTAGATGATCACACCGCGCGGGTAATCGAGTTCCAGGGCGCTGTTTTTGAAGGCCAGCGTCTCAACCGCGATGGCCAGAAAGGTGCCAATCGAGACGTTCTGGGCGATAGCGTACCCCTCGTCGATGCGGCTGACGGCGCGCTTCTGGTGATACATGCGCGCGAAGTAAAACACCACCAGGATGCTGGCCACGTGTACGATCAACATCGGCACGTAGTTGGAGAACGACGGCGGATCAACCGGCAGCGCGGGCAGCGGCAGCCGGGCGCGCGCTACGTACCCCAGCACAAAGCCCAGCGCGATCATGGCCCCGTCCACCAGGAACAAACCGCTGTGCAGCAGGTTGCGCAGCCGGCGGTTCAGGCCCGGTTTCAGACGCTCTGCAGCGGGGTTGGATGGCGCAGCTCTTGCCACAGGGGTCGGCCCCCCTTCAGCACCAGCCCGGTCAGAATCAGACTGTGTAACCACGACGGCGTTGTCTCCCGGTAATGTTTGCGATAAAAGATGAGCATGGCGCGGTAGAACTCGTATTGGGCCCGGCGCGACTGGCGGCTCGCGGCGCGCTTGACGTGCGTAACGGCCACGCGCGGGTTGTACATCACGGTCCACCCGGCCTGTTTGATGCGGTACGCCCAGTCCAGGTCTTCACCATACATCCAAAACGTTTCGTCGAACAGGCCCACGCGCTGGATAGCTTCGCGCCGGACCAGCATAAAGGCCCCGACCACCGCGTCCACCTCGGTTTCCACGTCGGGATCAAGGTAGGTCAGGTTATAGCGCCCAAAACGTCGGCTGCGCGGAAACAGCTTCGATAGGCCCACCATGCGATAGAAGCTGATCTCCGGCGTGGGGAAGGAGCGACGGCAGGCCAGGTCCAGGCTGCCATTCTCCAACACCAGCTTCGGCCCGGCCACCCCGATGCCCTCATCCGCATCCATGTACGCCAGCATGTCCGCCAGCGCAGTGGGCGGCAGCACCGTATCCGGGTTGAGGATCAGGGCATAGCGCGGCGTTTTGCCGTCGCACTCGCGTTCCAGCCCCAGCAGGCGCAGCCCCAGGTTATTGGCCAGCGAAAAGCCATCGTTGGTCGGGTTGAAGATCACGGTCACGTCGGGGAACTCGCGCTGAACCATGGTGGCGCTGCCGTCGGAGGAGGCGTTATCGACCACCACTACCCGGCGCGTGAAGTCGCCCTGCGAATCTTCGATAGATTGCAGGCAGTCGCGCAGCAGGTCGCGCGTGTTCCAGTTGACAATGACGATGCCCAGGTCGCTCATTTTTCCTCGTATTCGGTGGTGTGCGACTCCCGATTGTAGCGAAGGCTTACGCGCACATCAAGACGCGGTTTGGCGGTTTTGTCCACGACGCAGGCTATGAACTGTGTGTTTTCGATGCGCCGATATCCCTCTTCCCGCCAATGGCTATGTGTTCCCAGTGTCTCCTGCCGGATCAGCTATCCCCCATCAGAAGGCACCGGACCTCATGCGCTGCGGGTTCAAAACCGCGCAGCTATGTAGGAAAGAAGTCGGCTAAAGCGACTCGGTCTTTCTGCCGATGATCGACTCCATTATCAGCAGTTGCATGACTGGCGAACAGCAACGCCGGAGTCACTTTAGTAGACTTTCGTCCAACGTAGCCTGTCGGCTCCTGGTAGCGAAGCGACTTTCAGTAGCGAAGCGACTTGAGCACCACAGGCAGCAACGCCACACACCATTCCCGTCCCTGCAAACACAGGCTTATAACCTTATTCGCGCCAGTTATTCGCCCGCGCCGGATGCATCCGCGCCCATCGCCACCAGCGTATACTCGCGCCAGTAGATCGCTTCTTCGCGCCCCGGATCAAGCTCCAGCGCAATTTCGAAGTCCGCCAGCGCGTCGTCGTAGTTGTCGAAGTCCAGGTACAACAGCCCCCGGTCGACGTAGAATTCGGGCAGGTCGGGTTCGAGCGTTATCGCACGGTCATAATACCGCAGCGTGTCGTCAATATCGTCGCTGAGGATGCAGTACTGCCACAGCAGCGCCAGGCCGTAGTATGACCGAAACGCGAAGGGGTTGTTGCGCGTCGTCTGGTCACTGTAGTACTCGCCCAGTGTCGGGAAGTCCGGGCACGGCGGCGAACCCAGCACGCGCTGCACCTCGGTGTAGAGGTCGCTCACGCTGACGCCGCGATAGGACCACGCGCAGTTCTCGATACACAGCCCCTCGACGATGGTCAACGAAGCAATGTTTACCTCTTCCTCAGCAAGCATCGTGCGCACGGTGAGGTAGCGTTCGATGAAGTTCACTTCGTAGAGCAGCGAATCGTCGCCCAGTTCCGCCGCCCGTTGCGCGAGTTCGATTCCGCGCCGGAGCCGGTCGGCCCCGTCGTCGTTCTGGTCGCGCAGGTAGATGCGCGCCTGTTGAACCAGCGCCTCACGCAGCGTCGCCTCGACTTCGTCCGCGCGGTAATCAGGCGCGATCCGCTTCAAAACATCCAGCCGGGAAATGGCGTCTTCGTATTCCGCGAGCAGCATCGCTGTGCCGGCCTCGTCGAAAAGTTGGGCCGGATCGGTGACGCTGCCGCCCTCCGGCACAGCCCACAACCGGATGCGGCCATCTTCGCCCGCCGACGCCAGCAGTCTCCCGTCCGGGCTGAAGGCAACAGTGTGCGTCCAGCCGTCGTGTGCGGGCAGCGTCAGCAACCGCTCGCCTGTCTCGACGCTCCAGACGGTGATCGCGCCATCCCGTCCGCCCGCCGCAACCAGTTGGCCATCGGGACTGTAAGCCACCTGCCACAGCGGACCGTCCGCCTCCAGCACGCGCAGCGGTTCGGCGGTGGCAGCATCCCACAACCGGACGGTTCCGTCCAGGCTGGCCGAGGCAAGCTGCATCCCGTCCGGGCTGAAGGTCACGCTGCCCACGACCCAGGTGTGCCCGTCGAAGGTGCGCACCGTCTGCCCGGTGGCGAGGTCCCACAGGCGGATCGTGGTGTCGTCCCCGGCAGAGGCCAGTTGTGTCCCGTCCGGGTGGAAGGCCACCGTTTGCACCCACCCGTAGTGACCTGAGAAGGTCGCGTAGACGCTCGTTTCGAAAATATAGCTGGTGTATACCGCGTTCTGAGAATAGCCGGTCGCGGTGGCGGCCAGAAACGGGTCGCGGGAATGCATGGCGACGGCATAGACCGGCTCGCCAAAGTAAAAATCGTTGACCTCATCACCGGTCCGCGCGTCCCACACGCGCATATGACCATCCCAGCCGCCAGACACCAGAAACGCGCCGTCGGTGTTGAAGGTTACGCTGGTCACGTCGAAGTCGTGCGCGTCGATTTCCAGTACATCCCCCGTGTCAAATATTCCCCAGCCGCCATAGTCCCACAAGCGCACGACCCCGTCGGCGCTGCCGCTGGCCAGCAGGGGAAACAGGCGATGAAACGTGATGCTCCAGATATCGATGGGAGTGGCCAGCGCGTACTCGTCAACGAGCGTCAAATGCTGGATGTTGGCGGGCGAGATTGGCTCATACGCCTGCCCCGGTGGTGCAGCGGTTGTCAGCGCCGCGCCGGTGCCCATCACCAGCACCAACCCGGCAATACACAGCACAACCCAAACGCGAAATCGCATGGTATGGCCCCTTGTATCCTCTTCTTGTGCGCGTAAGGATACCACACCGCGCGCAAAGCTGCCGGATGCGCACCTTACGCCTCCCTTACGATCTGCGGGCGCTGGCCGCAAAAAACGCTGCGGCGCGAAAACGCTGCGGCGTGAAAATGCTGCGGGCTGCAAAAGATGCAGCGCGCGAAAAACAAACAAGGCAGCGGTGTCGTGCGCTGCCCTGCGGTCAGAAAAGGACTACAACCAGGGGGCCATACATTTCCCATATCTTGCTGCCAGCCCTGCTATCCTGGCAGGAGGGTACTGTGCCCCATTCGCTGCGGGTTCAAAACCACGCAGCTACGTAAAAAGGAAGTCTGCTGAAGCGACTCCTATAGCTTCTGTTTCACCAGCAATCCAATACATTGGCGTGACGCATGAGCCACAGGCGGTGATGCAGTGTACCTGCCCTACCTGGAAAACGTGCGCCACCCGACTTGGGGATAACGCATACCAGGGGGAGATCAGGCGTCTTGTTGTTGGGCGGCCAGGTAGCGCTGGTAGGAGCGCCAGCCGGGGCAAATCTTGGTGTGCCAGCGCCACAGGCGCGCTTTCCACGTTTTGGGATTCGCTTCGGCTGCCTGGCGGAGCTTACATTCTTCGCACGGGTGAGTTTCTTTTGCTGCGGGCGCGTCGGACATGGTGGTTATCCTCTCTCTGTATGATTCACGCAACTGCGCGTTTTTCATGATAGCGTCGTTAAGCGCGTTTTGAAAGCGCGCCGTTCACTACCACTCTATACGCAGCACCACCGGCTAGCGTTGCTTAAATAGCCGCCGCAGCAGGCACAGCGCCGCCAGCGCCGCGATGATAGGCTTCACGTCGAACGCGCCGGACGATTCCGGTTCGGGCTTGTTGCCCAGCTTGATCTGGTACGAGTTCCACATCGGGCAGAAGCGGGTGTGCAAGCGCCACATACGCCCCAGCCGCGAGTTGGGGTTTTCTTCTGCGCGCTGGCGGACCGGGCAAAAGTCACAGATGAAGGTCGGCGTGCGTTCTTCAGACATGGTGGTATTTTCCCTTTGCGTTAATCAGCGTTAATCCGTCAAACACAACTGGCGGTTCGGCTCGGTGATGGAATCAAACCCGTCCAGCAAAATCACCAGGTCCTCGTCGGCGTCGCGGGGTGGAGAGAAATAGGTGAAGAAGTAGTTGTCCAGCACATCCTGGCCCTGCATCCCGCGCACGTATTGCAGGAATTCAACCGCCAGTTCATACGAGTCCGAGTCGGTGTCGTCGCCGCGCAGCACGTACAGGTACAGCGGGCGCACCAGCTTGCGCGGGTACAGGTTCAGCTCAACCTCGTCCTCCAGCGGATTGATCGGGCTTTCGTCGCCCAACACCACCGCCAGTGGCCGCAGGTACTCGCGTGGCTGGTTGACAATGTGCGCGAAGCTGGCCCAATAGAGCGACCCCTGCGTGCTCAGCGTGCGGTTGAGGCACTCCTGGTTTGAGTCGCAGATCACGTAGCGGGCTTCGGGCGGAAACCTGCGCCCACCTTCGCTGTCCCAGTTTTCGGTGAAGATGTAGTTGGACATCACCAGGTCGGTGGTGCCGCTGCCGGAGCGTACCAGGATCGTGATCGGGTGGTCGTAGCCGCTGAGCGCATCGATGTCCAGCCAGTTCAGGTCATTGCCCAGCAGCACGTCGTTCAATTGAAAATCGGTGATCTGCGGCACGGGGTTGTTGATGTCGGTGACCAGCACGATGATGTCGTAGCCGACTTCGGCCATGCACGTCACCTCGACATCGGCGTCGGTAAGTTTTTCCAACTGCGCCTCGGACATGGCTTCGGACATGGCCAGCACGTGCGCACAGCCGCCGTCTGCCGCGCGCTGGACACCGTTGCTGGAGCCAATTGCGTCGATACTAATGTTGACCTCGCGGTCCGCACCGAATTCGTCGGCCCAGCGCTGCGCCATGCCCAGGTCCTCGGCCAGAATGGTGTCGCTGCCCACGATGCACAGTTCCGGGTAAAACCGCTCGCGGATGCGGTCCACGTTGTCCAGCGCATCGCCAAAGTCCGCCGCTGCGCCGAGCAATGACCCAAACAACGTCCCCAGGAACACAAACAGCGCCATGCCCACGCGAAACTGGCGGCGCGAGCGCGTTTTAACGGTCTGGATATCGTCTTCGGCCTGGGCGAGTTCGGCCTGGGCATCAACCAGGTCCGCCTGGGCTTCTTCAAACGTGGTCGGTGTTGGGTCGAGCTGGTCCAGCTTTTGCAGCCATTCCTGCGCGGTGGGGTTATCGGGAATCTGGTTGAGCAAAATCCGTGCGCGGTCATACTGGCCGTTGCGGATAAGGTCGGAAATGTTGCGCAATAACTCGTGTTCGTCGGACATGCCTCGCTCCTCATCGTGCGCTACACACAAGGCACCACAAAACCACCTCCAGCATACCATGTCTTGGGTCATGCAGCGGGTGTCTTTAATCAGGATTTTACCTAACGTGCGGCAGTGCGGAACAAGCTGTGAGAGAAATGCAGCGGGGCCTAAAAACACTGCAGGGCACAGTCCCCCCATTGGGCAGGGATGCCCTGCCCAACGCCATGAAGAATGCACCCTGTCGCTTCCTGCGCGTCTCGAAAGCAGTAGTGTACATTCAGTATAACACAGTTTGGCGCAGAAAGATGCGATTCTGACGAAAAGTTGCATTACCGTAGTGCTCAAACTTAATGCAGGAGCACACATCGCCGATGTACCGGGTACAGGGGCCGGTAAGATAATTTCAGGCGGAGTTTCCCCGTAAAATCACGACGCACGGCACAGCAAAAACAAGGGCGATTCCACGCCGGGAACCGCCCAACTGTTGGGTGTTTCATGAGGTGTAGATTCACGTAGGGGCGTATTGCGATACGCCCCTACTTACCTTCTGACGGCTGACCGCTGACGGCTATAACAAGACGTACAGCGCGTCCGCTGCACGATTCGCCCACTCGATAAACGGCGTGACCAGGAAGGTGCCCAGCAGCAGCACGCCCGCCGCCGAAATGCCCAGCGCCCAGCCATAGGGCAGGCTGACCGGGATCGGTTCGCCGTCGTCCGGGCTGCGATCCACGTACATGACCTTGACGATGGTCAGGTAGTAGTACAGGCCGATGATGACGTTGATCACGCCGACCAGCGCCAGCCAGGACAGGTCTGCGTCTACCGCAGCGCGGAACAGCAAGAACTTGCCGATGAAGCCTGCCGCCGGGGGTACGCCCGCCAGGCTGAGCAGCGCCAGCGTCATGGCCAGCGCCAGCAAGGGGCTGCGGCGGCTGAGTCCGGCAAAGTCGCCAATGGCTTCGCTGCCGGTGGTGTTCGCGAAAATGATCACTACGCCGAAGGCCAGTGTATTGGTCAGCACGTACATGAACATGTAGTAGGCCACCGCTGCCGCGCCGTCGCCGCTGGTGACGGTCGCAATCGCGGCCACGCCCATCAGCGCGTAACCCGCCTGCGCGATGGAGGAATAGGCCAGCAGGCGCTTGATGTTGGTTTGCACCAGCGCCAGCACGTTGCCCAGCGTCATGGTCAGCACCGACAGCACCACCGCCAACTGCACCCACAGGTCGGAATAGTCGCGCACGTTGTCCAGCGCGGCGACCAGGCTCGACGGGGGGAAAACTGCCAGCAGCACACGCAGCAGCAGCCCAAACGCCGCCGCTTTGCTGGCCGTGCTCAACAGCGCCGTGATCGGCGTCGGCGCGCCTTCATACACGTCCGGAGTCCAGAAGTGGAACGGCACCGCGCTGATCTTAAATGCAAAGCCCACGATCATCAGGCCCAGCGCAATGGCGACCGAGGCTTCGGTCAGGTCGGTGGTGGCCAGCACGCGCCCCAGCCGGTAGATGTTGGTTTCGCCCGTGAAGCCATACACCAGCGACAGGCCGTAGAGCGAGATAGCCGAAGTGAACGCACCAAACAGGAAATACTTGAGGCCCGCTTCCGTGCTGCGTTCGTCGTTGCGCAGGTAACCGGCCAGCATATACAGCGAGATCGAGGTCGTTTCCATCGCCAGGAAGATCATGATCAGATCCGCCGCCGCGCTCATCAGGCTGGCGCCGATCACGGATATGATCAGGATGGCGTAGTAGTCGCCTTTGGCGCGGATGCTGGGCACGCCCATGCTGATCAAACAGCTCAACGCCCCGGCCAGGATGACCATCACGCGGAAGATCTGCGACAGGTCGTCGTGGCGCACCATGCCGCCCAATAACAGTTGGTCCGACAGGCCGCCGGTGGGCGAGAGGTCCAGCAGCCACAACAGCGCCGCCAGCGCCAGCAGGCCAAACCCGGCCACATAACCCAATTCGCGCCGCCTTTCGCGCGGCCACACGAGGTCCAGCACCAGCACCACGATGGCCAGCACGACCATGAGAATTTCAGGCAGAATAGCGATGACGCTCGCCTGGGCGTCAGTCGAGAAGCCCACCATTAACCTCCTCCCAGCAGCGACACAATCGGCCTGACCCCAGATTCAATCATGGGGGCCATCAGCCGGGGATAGACACCGAGTAAGACCAGCCAGAAAAGCAGCATACCCAACGCGACCTTGTCAAATATCGTGATCGGCGGGACATCGGGGAAGCGTTCAGCGTTGAATTCACCGAAGAACACCTGCCCCACCACGCGCAGCACATACGCCGCCGTGACGATAATGCCCAGCGCGGCGACGATGGCGATGATGCCGTAGTAGCCGAAGTTGTCCAGAATGAAACCGTCCGGTGGGGCGAAGTTCGGCCCGTCCCACAGCCCGATGAAGATCGGGAACTCGGCCACGAACCCGCTGAGGCCGGGCATACCCATGCTGACGAACCCGCCGATGATGAAAGCCACCGCCACCCAGGGCAGCTTGTTGACGAACCCGCCCAGGCTGGGGATGTCGCGCGTGTGTGCCCGGTCGTACACCATGCCGACCGCCGCGAAGAAGAGGGCCGTCATCACGCCGTGACTGAACATTTGCAGGCCCGCGCCCGTCATGCCGGTGAGGTTCATGGTCGCAAAACCCATGCTCACCAGCCCCATGTGGCTGACGGACGAGAAGCCGATGACGTATTTGAAGTCGCGCTGGCGCATGGCGATCAGTGCGCCGTAGACCACGTTGATCAGCGTCAGGAACACGATCCAGGGCAGGTGTACTTTCGCGCCTTCTGGCAAAAGCTGCACGCCCACGCGCAGGGCCGCAAACGCACCCAGCTTCATCAGCACGCCCGCGTGGATCATCGAGACGGCGGTGGGTGCCGCGACGTGACCGTCCGGGGACCAGTTGTGGAAAGGCCACACACCGGCCAGCACGCCAAAGCCCAGGAAGATCGCCGGGAACCACAGCTTGGCGGTCGTTGCCGCCGACCAGCCGGACAGGAACGGCGTATCGAACGCGCCGTGCTGCGCGGCCACGTGCAGGTCCACGAAGTCGAAGCTGTAGTCGCGGCCCAGGTCTTGCAGCACCGGTCCGGCCTTGAAATAGACCGCCAGCAAACCGACCAGCGCCACCACCGATCCGATCAGGATATACAATGTCAGCTTCATGGCGGCGTATTCGCGCGTTTCGACCCAGCCCCAGATCACGATCAGGAAATACATGGGGAAGATGGCCAGCTCGTAGAAGAAGAACAGCACGAACAGGTCCACCGCCACGAACACGCCGAATACCCCGGCCACCAGCAGCAAGAAAAATGCCATGAACTCGCGGGTGCGGTCTTCGATGCCCCACGAGATGAGCACGCCCGTGAACCCGGCCAGCGCTGTCAGCAGCACCATTGGCGCGCTGATACCGTCCACGCCCAGGTGCCAGCTAATGCCCAACGGCTCGATCCACTTGACATGGTCCTCAAACGCGAAGTACGGCTCGACGGTTTCCACCTCGTCCGGATTACCGGCTGCCGCATCCCTGGCCTCAACGTAGGCGTCGGCAGCGGCGTTGGCGTCGTCGGTGTTATAGCCGAAGAAAACCCCCAACGCCAGCAGCAGTGTGATCCCGGTGGTCATGGCGGCCACGGTGCGGATTTCGTCTTTCCGCTCCGGGTTGAGCAACAGGATCAAGATAGCGCCGATCACCGGCGTAAAGAGGATGCCTGTCAGGACACCACTAAACGTAATTACCATACAATGGCCCTCCTGAAAGCCCAGGGCAAAAGGAACATCAGTTACCTGAATAACATGTTTTTTCGGTTACCGTACAGTGCACAGCAGGGTTGGCCGTGTAGGGGTAGAGCTTGCTCTACCCGTTTTCCCTGGGCAGAGCAAGCTCTGCCCCTACAAAAACCGCTCTGCTGGAAAAACGCCTAAAATAACGTTGTTCTGTGTCAATAGCCTCGATAACCGGTCTATCGCGCGCTGTAGACCACCAGCGCCTGGTCCATGACGGTCTGCCGGAAATAGCGGCTCAGGAAGCCGGGCGTATTCAGGTCCA